>NZ_JBYTEP010000004.1:0-40747 GCF_058792015.1 Cellulomonas sp. EB106-03-03-XG116 | reverse complement strand
CGCCGACGGCGTGTCGGTCACGACGTTCCACTGTCCCGGGCGCGGGCACGGGCACGGGAGCCGGGGCGGGGAAGGGAGCGAGGGCGGGCGCGGGCGTCGGGTCGAGCAGGGTCAGCCGCGGCCGCGGAGACGGTCGATCTCGCGGCGCTCGCGCTTGGTCGGCCGGCCCGCGCCGCGGTCGCGCTGGGCTGCGACAGCCACCTGCTCCGGGGGCGGGGGTGCCGGGGTGCGGTCGACGTAGCACCGGGCGGCGGGCTCGGCGCCGACGCGGCGCTCCAGGACGTATGCGACCTCGACGATCCGCTCGGGACCCTCGCCGCGGACCCGGACCTCGTCGCCGACCTTGACCGACGTCGCGGGCTTCGCGCGCTCGCCGTTGACCCGCACGTGGCCGGCGCGGCACGCGGTCGCCGCCGCGGCGCGGGTCTTGGTCAGCCGGACGGCCCACACCCAGCGGTCCACCCGGGTGGACGGCGGGCCGGCGGGCAGCGGCTTGGCGGCGGGCACGGGGGAGCCCGTCGCCCCCGGACCGCCCGCCGTACCCGGGCCCGCCTCGCCGCCGCCCGCCCGGCCCGCCTCGCCGCCGCCCGCCCGGCCCGCCGCCTCGTCGCTCAGCACGTCGCCGCTCCGGTCAGGCCGCGGCCCGGGCGGCGCCGAGGATCTCGGCCGCGTCGTGACCGCCCGGCTGCTCGCCGGCGGCAGCGGCCGCCTCGGCCAGCCGCAGCAGCGCCGCGTTCAGCGGCGTCGCGACCCCGTGCAGGCGGCCGAGCAGCACGATCTCGCCGTTCAGGTAGGCCGCCTCGATCGACCCGGCGCCGCGCACCAGGCTCTGCCAGGACGACCCGCCGCGCCGGGTGACGCCGGGGAGGTCGACGAGGGTGAAGTCGCCGCGGGCCTCCGCCTCCTCCTCGGGGGACGTCGGCTCGATCCCCGCCGCCGCGAGCACCGCGCGCGCCTCCGCGACCGTCGCGGTCAGCAGCTCCTTCGCCGCGGGCTCGCGCACCGGGCCGCACAGCGCCTCGACGGCGTTGCCGAGGTTGCTCAGCAGCTTCGCGTACTTCCACGCCATGACGTCCCGCACGACCGGCGCGCGGAAGCCGACCGCCTCCAGGTCCGCGCCGACCGCGGCGAGGTCCGGGTCGGCGTCGCCGACCGGGAACGAGCCCACGGTGAGCACGCCGGTCACCGGGCTGCCGGCCGCGGACACCCGCCCGGGCTCGAGGAACGTCGCGGGCAGCCACACGCACATGCCCGCGACGCGCGCGAACCGGCGCAGCGCGGTGCGCTCGTTGTCGACGCCGTTCTGCGCGCACACCAGCAGCAGGTCCTCGCCCGCGGTCCGCGCGCCGGCGACCGGGCGGCCCGCCCACTGCGCGGTCGTCGCGGCGGTGTCCTGGCCCTTCACGGCGAGCACGAGCACGTCGCCGGGGCGCAGGTCGACGTCCTCCGGCCCGGCGGCCGTCGCGGCGCGCACCACCCGGGCGCCGGCCGGGGTGGTCAGGTGCAGCCCGTCCGCCCGCAGCGCGTCGAGGTGGGCGCCCCGGGCGACGAGCACGACCTCGCGCCCCGCCTCCGCCAGCAGCCCGCCGATGGTCCCGCCGACCGCGCCGGCGCCGATGATCACGTATCGCACGCGTGCCACCGTGCCACACGCGGCGCCCTCGCGGCGCGGGCGGTCGGCCGCCGGACGCCCTCGCGCGGGCCTGCGCCCGGGTCGGGCCGTCCCGGGCGCCGACGTACGGTGGAGGTCATGAGCTCCTCTGTCGTCGCCGTCACCGGCGGCCATGTCGTCCCCGTCTCCTCCGACCCGATCGACGGCGGCACCGTCCTCATCCGCGACGGCCGCATCGAGGCCGTCGGCGCCGACGTCGTCGTCCCCGAGGGCGCGACCGTGATCGACGCGACCGGCCGCTGGGTGCTGCCGGGCTTCGTCGAGGCGCACGGCCACGTGGGCATCCACGAGGAGGGCGAGGGCGTCGCGGGCAACGACACCAACGAGATGACCGGCCCGAACATGGCGGCCGTCCGCGCGATCGACGCGGTGAACATCGACGACGAGGGCTTCCGCGACGCGCTGTCCGGCGGCGTCACCTCCGTCGTCGTGAAGCCGGGCTCAGGCAACCCGATCGGCGGCCAGTCGGTCGCGATCAAGTCCTGGGGCGGCCGCACCATCGACGAGCAGGTCATCAAGGCGGCCGTCTCCGTGAAGTCGGCGCTCGGCGAGAACCCCAAGCGGGTGTACGCCGAGAAGAAGCAGACGCCGTCGACCCGGCTCGGCACCGCGCTGATCATCCGGCAGGCGTTCACCGACGCCCAGCACTACCGCGCCGCGCGCGCCGCCGCCGAGGCCAAGCGCGAGCCGTTCAAGGTCGACCTCGGCCTGGAGACGCTGGCGCGGGTGCTCGACGGCGAGCTCGCCTGGGACCAGCACGCGCACCGGCACGACGACCTGGTGACCGCCATCCGGCTGGCCGACGAGTTCGGCTACCGCCTCGTGCTGAACCACGGCACCGAGGGCCACAAGATCGCGGACGTCATCGCCGAGCGGGACATCCCGGTGATCTTCGGCCCGATGTTCACCTCGCGGTCGAAGGTCGAGCTCCGGGACCGCGCCATCGCCAACCTCGCGGCGCTCGCGAAGGCCGGCGTCCGGGTCGCCATCACCACGGACCACCCGGTGGTCCCGATCAACTTCCTGGTGCACCAGGCGACGCTCGCGGTCAAGGACGGCCTGCCGCGGGAGACCGCCCTGGAGGCCCTGACGGTCAATCCGGCGTCGTTCCTCGGGCTCGACGACCGGGTGGGCGCGCTGGAGCCGGGCCGCGACGGCGACGTCGTCATCTGGTCGGGCGACCCGCTCGACGTGCACGCCCGCGCGGAGCACGTCCTCATCGAGGGCCGCACGGTCTACACCTGGGACGACGCGACGCAGACGGCCCGCGTGGTGGAGCGGTCGGAGCGCTTCACGGCCTGACCCGGCGCGTCCCACGGCCGTGAGGTCGTCACATCGCGGTGAGGTCGTCACGAACGAGTGACGACCTCACGCGGTCGTGACGACCTCACGGGCCGGCGGGGGTTCATGGGTGGCGCTCAGGGAGGGTTCAGCGGCCTTCCGGGATCGGGGCGTTCTCTTGCTCCTGTCGGCGCCACAGCGGCGCCCCGCAGGAGGTGTCCCCATGGACCAGCACGACCAGGCCGCCCAGCCGACCGACCCGCAGCAGGAGCCCGCGCCCCGGCCCGAGGTCGACCCCGCCCTCGCCGCCGCCCCGCCCGCCCCGCGCCGCTCCCGCCGACGCCGCACCGCCGTCGGGCTGGTCGCCTCGGGCGCCGTCGCCGGGGCCCTGGTCCTCGGCGGGTCGGCCGTCGCGCTCGGCTGGCCCGCGAGCACCGCCGGCACCGGGCTCACCGCCTCGGCGGGCCGCGACGGCTCCGGGTCCGGCCTCGGCGGGTGGGGCTCGTCGGGGACGCAGGGCTACGGGTACGGGGGCTCCGCCCCGTCGACCGGCCTGCCCGGCTCCTCGTCCGGCTCGTCGTCGACCGGCACCGCCACCCTCGACGCCGGTACCGCCACCGAGGCCCAGCAGCAGGGCGTCGTGCTGATCGACACGGTGCTCGGCTACCAGTCGGCCGAGGCCGCGGGCAGCGGCGTCGTGCTCACCTCGGACGGCCTCGTGCTGACCAACAACCACGTCGTCGAGGGCGCGACCGAGATCACCGTCACGATCGGCACCACCGGCGAGACGTACACCGCCCAGGTCGTCGGGACCGACGCGACCGCCGACGTCGCCGTCCTCCAGCTCCAGGGCGCGTCCGGCCTGACCACGGCCACGCTCGACTCCGACGGCGACCTCGCCGTGGGCGACGCGGTCACGGCGGTGGGCAACGCGGAGGGCGGCGGCGTGCTGCTCGCCGCGGACGGCACCGTCACCGCGCTGGACCAGTCGATCACCACCCGGGCCGAGGGCGTCTCGTCCGGGGAGTCGCTGACCGGGCTGATCCAGGTGGACGCGGACGTGGTCTCGGGCGACTCCGGCGGCGCGCTGCTGGACGACCGGGGCGAGGTCGTCGGCATCACGACCGCCGCGTCGTCGGGCTCGTCGGACATCACCGGCTTCGCGATCCCGATCGACGACGCCCTGGACGTCGCGACGCAGATCGTCGCGGGTCAGGACTCCGACACCATCACGCTGGGCTACCCGGCGTTCCTCGGCGTGCAGCTGGCGACCGGCGTTACCTCGACGGTCCCGGGCCTGGGCGGGGCGACCGGCTCGACCGGCACCGGCGCCACGATCGCGGGCGTCGTCGACGGCACCCCGGCGGCGCAAGCCGGCCTCGCGGCGGGCGACACGGTCACCGCGGTCGACGGCACGGCGGTCGCGGACGGCGACGCGCTGAGCACGGCGCTCGCGGCGCACGCCCCCGGCGACCAGGTCACGCTCACCTGGACCGCCACCGACGGCACCGCGCAGACGGCGACCGTCACCCTGATCGCGGGCCCGGCGGACTGATCCCGGCGCCCGGTCGCCCGCTCGCAGGCGACCGGGCGCCCCGCGCCGCGCGGCCTGCGTCTTCCTGCGCGGCCGACGACCATCGGCGGCGGCCGGACCGGAACGCGGAGGCCCGGCGACCCGGCAGCCCGGGCGCGCCCGGCGACCCGGCAGCCCGCCGGCCGGGCGCGCTCGCCCGCCCCGCACCGGCAGGCCCTACGCTGACCCACCATGGCCGTCACGATGCAGGACGTCGCGCGCCGCGCCGCCGTGTCCGTCAAGACGGTGTCCCGCGTGGTCAACGACGAGCCGCACATCAGCCCGGACAAGCGGGCGCGGGTGCTCGCGGCGATCGACGAGCTCGGCTACCGGCTCAACCCCGCCGCGCGGACGCTGCGCACCGGCCGGTCGGGCGTCATCGGCCTCGGGCTGCCCGACCTGCGCGAGCCGTACTACGCCGAGCTCGCGCACGCCGTGCTGCAGCAGGCCGGCCGGCGCGGCCTGACGGTGCTCGTCGACCCGACCGGCGGCGACCGGGACCGCGAGCTCGCGCTGCTGCGCGGCCGCGGCGGCGGGCTGGACGGCGTGCTGCTGTACGCGCTGGGCGTGGGAGCCGAGGACGCTGACGCCGCGGCGCTGCCCGCGGTGCTGCTGGGGGAGCGGGTCGAACCCGGGGCCGCGGCCGCGGTCGACGCGGACCCCGCGGTGGCCGCCGCCGTCGCCCACCTGGTCGAGACGGGGCGCCGGCGGATCGCCGTGCTCGGGGCGGATCCCCGCCCGGGGTCGCCGGGCGCGCGCCGGACCGCCGCGTTCCGTCGCGCCGCGTGCGACGCCGGTCTCGACGTCGACGAGGCGCTGCTGCTCGACGTCGGGCCGCGCTGGGGCCGCCAGGCGGGCGCCGAGGCGGCGGCCCGGCTGCTCGACTCCGGCCGGCCGGTCGACGCGCTGATCGCGCACACCGACGCCCTGGCGCTGGGGGCGCTGCGCGCCGCGCTCGACCGGGGGCTGCGGGTGCCCGAGGACCTCGCCGTCGTCGGGTCGGGGGACACCGAGGACGCCCGGTACGCCGTGCCGTCGCTGACGTCGATCGCGCAGGGGACCAGCGAGGTCGCCGGCACCGCCGTCGCGCTGCTCGAGGACCGGATCGAGGGGCGCGCCCCTCGGGACGACGGGGCGAAGGCGGCCGCCGCCGTCGAGCTGCGCCTGCGGGAGTCCACGCTCGGGGTGGGGGTCGCGTGACCACCGCCCACGCCCGGGGCCCTGCCCCCGCCGCTGCGGACCGCGCCACCGCCGACCCCGACCGGCCCGTGACGATGGCGGACGTCGCCGCGGCGGCCGGGGTGTCGGTCAAGACGGTCTCGAACGTCCTCGCCGGGCACGCGCACGTCCGACCCGCGACCCGCGACCGCGTGCTCGCCGCGGTGGCCGCGCTCGGCTACCGGGTCAACCCGTTCGCGAGCCGGCTGCGGTCGGGGCGCACGGGCGTGATCGCGTTCGCGCTGCCGCACCTGTACCAGCCGTACTTCGGCGACCTGGCCGAGCGGGTCATCGCCGAGGGCGAGCGCCGCGGGCTGACCGTGGTCATCGAGCCGACCGACGCGGTGGCGGCCGCCGAGCGCGCGGTGCTCACCGGCGGGCGCCGGCAGCAGGTCGACGGCGCCATCGTCTCGCCGGCGGCGCTGAGCCCCGCCGAGGTCGAGCGGCTGCGCGTCGAGGGCCCGGTCGTCCTGCTGGGGCCGCGGCTCGGCGCGCCGCCCGCGGACCAGGCCGTGATGGACGACCGCGGGGCGGCCAGGACCGCCGTCGCGCACCTGCTCGCGACGGGCCGCCGGCGGATCGCGGCGATCGGCGCGACGCCGAGGGGCGGGTCCGCCGCGCTGCGCGAGGCCGGCTACCGGGACGCCCTCGCGGCGGCCGGCGTCCCCGTCGACGACGCCCTGGTGCTCGACGCGCCCGACTGGGACCGCCGGTCGTCGGGCGCGGCGGCGGCGGTGCGGCTGCTGGGGTCGGGCGCCGCGTTCGACGCGGTGTTCTGCTTCAACGACGCCATGGCGTTCGGCGCGCTGCGCGTGCTGGCCAGCCGGGGGCTGCGCGTGCCGGACGACGTGGCGGTGGTCGGGTTCGACGACACCGAGCAGGCCCGGTTCTCGACCCCGCCGCTGACCTCCGTCGACCCCGGGCAGGAGCAGATCGCCCGGACCGCCGTCGAGCTGCTGGTCGACCGGATCGGCGGGTACGCGGGGGAGCCCCGCGTCGTGGTGGCGGAGCACCGGCTGGCCGTGCGGGAGTCGAGCGGCGGTCCGCGGACGCCCGTGGCCTGATCCCCACCCCGTCCTCCCGGGACCGGCCGTCCGATCGGGGTGCGTCGCGAGAGATCGACGGGGACCGGGACGCGCCTCCTGCACGGGCACGGCGTGCATCGATGTCAGATCATCCGCGGAGGTCGGAGCCCCGTCGGCGCCCAGGATCGCGCGGCAAGGCGCTCGCCGCATGCCCGCCACGCGAGTTGTCGGTGTTGACATCGATGTAATCGGACAGCAGAGTGGCGTCCGCACCGTTGCACCGCTCACGGCGAGGAAGCCCCATGACGCACGCGGCCACCACCGCACCCACCGCCCGCCCCGCGCAGCCGCTGCGCGCGCACGCCGGCCCGGTCGCCCCGCGCGCCACCGAGCGCCTGGTCCAGCGCCCGCTGCCGGCCTCCGCGGTCCGCCTCGACCCGGCCGGCCACCTCGGCCGCTGGCAGCGGCTGAACGCCGACGCCACGCTGCCGCACAGCATCGGGATGCTGGAGGACAGCGGCGCCCTGCCCAACCTCCGCCGGGTCACCGGCGAGCACGACGGCCCGTTCGTCGGCTACCAGTTCGCCGACTCGGACGTCTACAAGGTGCTGGAGGCGATCGGCTGGGAGATCGGCCGCACGGGCACCGACGCGTTCGACGGCTTCCTCGACCGGACCCTCGACCTGCTCACCCGGGCCCAGGACGCCGACGGCTACCTGAACTCGTTCGTGCAGGTCGACCGGCCCGCCGAGCGCTGGGCGGACCTGCGCTGGGCGCACGAGCTGTACTGCGCCGGGCACCTGGTCCAGGCCGCGGTCGCCCTGCACCGCGGCGCCGGGCGGGCCGACTACCTCGCGCTGGGCCGCCGGTGCGCCGACCTCGTCGTCGCCACGTTCGGGCCCGAGGGCCGCGCGGGCTACTGCGGCCACCCGGAGGTGGAGACGGCGCTGGTCGAGCTGTACCGCGAGACGGGCCACGAGCCGTACCTGGCCACGGCCCGGCGGATGGTCGACGAGCGCGGGCAGGACCTGGCGCTGCTCGGCCCCGACCGGCTCGGCGCGCACTACTTCCAGGACCAGGCCCCCGTCCGGGAGTCGCTCGAGGCGACCGGCCACGCCGTGCGGCAGCTCTACCTGGACGCGGGCGTCACCGACGTGTTCACCGAGCAGGGCGACGACACCCTGCTCGCCGCGATGCGCGCGCAGTGGGACTCGGCGCACCACCAGAAGATGTACGTGACCGGGGCGATGGGCTCGCGGCACTTCGACGAGTCGTTCGGCGACGCCTACGAGCTGCCGCCGGACCGCGCCTACGCCGAGACCTGCGCCGCCATCGCCGACGTGCAGTGGTCCTACCGGATGCTGCTGGCCGACGGCGGCTCCCGGTACGCCGACGCGATCGAGCGGGCCCTGCTCAACGCCGTCGCCGCCTCGGTGTCGGCGGACGGGCGGTCGTTCTTCTACTCCAACCCGCTGCACCTGCGCGAGGGGCACCGCGAGGAGGAGAACGCCCCGTCCCGGCGCACGCCCTGGTACTCCTGCGCGTGCTGCCCGCCGAACATCGCCCGGCTGGTCGCGTCGCTGCACGCGTACCTGGCGACGGCGACCGACGACGCGCTGCGGGTGCACCTGTACTCCGCGGCGACGATCGAGGTCCCCGGGCACCTGGGCACCGGCGCCGTCCGGGTGGACACCGCGTACCCGGCCGACGGGCGCGTGCGGGTCGAGGTCGACGGCTCGCTCACCGGGTCGCTCGCGCTGCGCGTGCCCGGCTGGGCCACCCGCCTGCGGGTGACCGTCGACGGCGTCCCGCTCGCCGCGACGACCCGGGCCGACCTGCCGCTCGAGGACGGCTACCTGGTGCTGCCCGCGGGCACCCGCCGGGCCGAGCTCGACCTGGAGATGCCGGCGACCGCCGTCGCGGCGCACCCCCGGGTGGACGCCGTGCGCGGCTCGGTGGCGCTCGTGCGCGGCCCGGTCGTCTACTGCGTCGAGCAGGCCGACCACCCCGACGGCCCGTCCGTCGAGGACGTGCGGCTGCGCGCCGGCGGCGCCCTCACCGTGGTCCCGGGCGACGACCCGCTGCCGCGCATCGCCGCGGAGGGCGTCGCCACCGAGGTCGCCGACGTCCCGCTGTACGGGCCCGGCGCGGGCGCCCCCGCGGCGGGCGCACCCGTGCGGCTGACCGCGATCCCGTACGCGCAGTGGGGCAACCGCGCCCCGGGCGCCATGCGGGTCTGGCTCCCGCTCGCCTGACCGGCGTCCGGCGCCGCGACCGAGCGGTCCGGCGCCGGGCGACCACGACGCACGACCCGGCCCGCCGAGGGCCGGCACCCCACGACGAAGGGACGGCGCGACGATGCGCAGACGGGTCAGGAGGGCGGCCGCGCTGGCCGCCGCGGTGGTGCTCGGCGCGAGCGCCTGCGCGAGCGGCTCCGGTGGTGGCGGTGACGACGACACCGTGACGCTCTGGGTCCGCGACTACCAGAAGGCGATCATGGGCACGCTCGCGGACGAGTTCAACGCGACCCACGAGACCCAGGTCGAGGTCACGCTGGTGCCCGCGACGAGCTTCGTGCAGAAGCTCGGCACCGCGGTGGCGGCCTACCAGGGCCCGGACATCGCGTCGCTGGACCTGGTGTTCGCGCCGTACTTCGCCTCGGCGGGCGTGCTCGCGGACGTGACCGACCGGGTCGACGCGCTGCCGTACGCGGACGACCTCAGCCCGGCGCACCTGGACCAGGTCACCTACGAGGGCCGCACCTACGGGGTCCCGTTCACGGGAGACGTGTCGGTGATGTTCTACAACAAGACCCTGTTCGCCGAGGCCGGGCTCGACCCCGAGGCCCCGCCGGCCACCTGGGCCGAGGTGCAGCAGGCCGCCGAGGCGGTCGCCGCGCTCGGCGACGGCAGCAACGGGTTCGTGTTCTCCGGCGCGTGCGGCGGCTGCAACATCTTCTCGCTGACCCCGCTGGTGTGGGCGTCCGGCGGCGACGTGCTGGACGCCGACGGCACCGAGGCGCTGCTCGACTCCGACGAGGTCGGCGGGGCACTCCAGCTGTACCGGGACCTCTACGACGCGGGCACCATGCCCGAGCTGGTGCGCACCGACGCCGGCCCGAACGCGGCGAGCGCGTTCCAGTCCGGCACGGTCGGCATCCGGTTCGACGGCACCTCGTTCATGTCGACGCTGGTGTCCGACGGCGCGGTCGACTTCGGCGTCGCCCCGATCCCCGGTCAGGACGGCGGGTCCGCCTCGTTCGCGGGCGGTGACGTGCTGTCGGTGATGACCGGCGCCGACAACCCGGACGGGGCCTGGGAGTTCCTGCAGTGGGCGACCGACCGCGACGCGCAGCAGGTGCTCGCCGACCACGCGATCCTGCCGATCCGGATGGACCTGCTCGACGAGATCTACGTGCCGCAGGACCCCCGGTTCGCCGTGTTCGCGGACGCGCTGTCCGTCGGGCACGTGCCGTACTCGATCGTCGAGAACGAGCTGTTCAACGACAACAACGGCGTCTGGGCCGGGCTGATCCAGGACGCCGTGTTCGGACCCGGCAGCGTCGCCGACGCGCAGGCCGCGGCCCAGGAGGACGCCCAGGCGATCCTCGACAAGGCGAACGACTGACCTCATCCGCGGGGCACCGCGCCCCCCTCGAACGACGGAGTTCCGAGCGATGACCGCACCCGTCATGGCCCCACCCGCACCCGGCGGCGTCGCGCTGCCCCGGCGCCGCCGCAGGCGCGCCACCCTCGCCCGCCGGCGCACCCGGCTCGGCGTGCTCATGGTCCTGCCCGCCGTCGTCATGCTCGGCCTGTTCTTCCTGTGGCCGCTGACGCAGACGGTCCGGATGTCCTTCTACGACTGGCCGATGCTCGGCGAGCACACGTGGGTCGGGCTGGAGAACTACGCCGACGCCCTGACCGACTCCGACTTCCTGGCGGCGGTCGGCTTCACCCTCCGGTACACGCTGATCGCCACGCCGCTGCTGTTCGCGGTGGCGCTGGTGCTCGCGCTGCTGGTCCGCGGGGGCACCCGCGCCGCGCGGGCGTTCCAGACGATCTGGTTCATCCCGGTGGTGATCGGCATGGCCGCCGCGTCCTACCTGTGGATGTACCTGTTCCAGCCCGACCTGGGCCCGGCCGCCGCGCTGGGGGAGCGCGCGGGGCTGCTCGACGCGTCGCAGAACTCCTTCGCCACCTTCACCTCCGCGCTCGTCATCGTGCTGGCGATGGTCACCTGGAAGGTGGTCGGCCTGCAGATGCTGCTGCTGTCCTCCGGGCTGCAGTCCATCCCGGTCGAGGTGACCGAGGCGGCGCGCATCGACGGCGCGGGGCGGTGGCAGGCCTTCCGGCACATCACGCTGCCGCTGCTGCGGCCGACCCTCGCGCTGGTGCTGGTGTTCTCGGTCGCCGGGTCGCTGCTCGCGTTCGACCAGTTCTTCATCATGACCGCGGGCGGGCCGTCGAACTCGACGATCACCGCGGTGTTCCAGACCTACCGGACCTCCTTCATCCAGTTCGAGCTCGGCGCCGGTGCCGCGATGTCGGTGCTGCTCATGGTCGTCCTCGCGGCCGTGAGCGCCCTGCAGATGCTCCTGCTGAGGAACACGGACAACGCATGAGCACGCTGGTCGCCGCCGACGCCTCGGCCCTCGCCACCCCCGACCCGTCCCGGACCCCGGCGCCCCGGCGCCGCGGCCGCATCCCGCGCACCGTCGCGGAGGTCCGCGCCTCGATGCCCCGCCTCGCGTGGTGGGTCGTCTGCCTCTGCCTCGCGATCGTGTTCCTCTACCCGCTCTACGTGATGATCACCCAGAGCCTCAAGGCGCCCGCCGAGGCCGTCGCGGTCCCGCCGACGATGTTCCCGCACGACTGGTCGCTGGAGAACTACGCGGCGCTCGCGGACTCGTCGTCCGGGATCAGCCTGCTGCGCTCGCTCGGCAACTCGGTGCTGGTCTCGGTGTCGGTGACCCTGCTGACCACGGTCGTCGCCACGCTCGCCGGCTACGGGTTCGCCAAGCTGCCGTTCCGGGGCTCGGGGTTCATCTTCTTCCTGGCCCTGGTCGCGTTCATGGTGCCGTTCCAGGCGATCATCACGCCGCTGTTCCTGATCCTGCGGAACCTCGGCCTGCTCGGCTCGCTGCCCGGGCTGGTCCTCGTCATCGCGACGTTCAGCCTGCCGTTCGGGCTGTTCCTCATGCGGAACACGTTCGCGGCGCTGCCCGGCAGCCTGGAGGAGGCCGCGATGATCGACGGCTGCGGGACGCTCGGGGCGATGCGCCGCGTGCTGCTCCCGGTCGCGCTGCCCGGCGTGATCTCCACCGCGCTGCTCACGTTCTTCACGGCGTGGAACGAGTTCTTCGCGACGCTGATCCTGCTGGTGGACCAGGACAGGTACACGCTGCCGGTCAGCCTGCAGATGCTGGCGTCCGGGCAGAACAACCAGCTCGACTGGGGCGTGATGCAGGCGGGGGTCACGGTGACGGTCGTGCCCTGCATCGTGATCTACCTGCTGCTGCAGAAGTACTACGTCAGCGGCCTGCTGTCGGGCGCGGTGAAGTAGCGGTCCGCCCCCGGCGGGCCGGGCGCCGCGCCGCCGTCCTCCCGGTGTCCCAACCGGGCGGGCGGCGCCGCGCGCGCCCCCTCACCGAGCGTCGGAGTCGGCTCCCTGGATCGCGGCCCTGCCGGCCTCGAGCCGCGCGACCGGCACCCGGAACGGCGAGCAGGACACGTAGTCCAGACCCACCGAGTCGAAGAACCGGATCGACTCCGGGTCACCGCCGTGCTCGCCGCAGACGCCGACGGTGAGGTCCGGGCGGGTGGCCCGACCCTCCTCGACGGCGATGCGGACGAGCCGACCGACGCCCTTCGTGTCGATGGTCTCGAACGGGGACACGGTGAGCACCCCGTTCGCGAGGTACTCCGGGAAGAACGCCCCCTCGACGTCGTCCCGGGAGAAGCCCCACGTCGTCTGCGTGAGGTCGTTGGTGCCGAACGAGAAGAACTGCGCGACCTCGGCGATCCGGTCGGCGGTGAGCGCCGCGCGCGGCAGCTCGATCATGACGCCGACCGGCAGGTCGAGCGCGACGCCCCGCGCCTCGCCGACCTCGGCCATGATCCGCAGCGCCTCGTCCCGGACCAGGTGCAGCTCCATCACGGATCCGACCAGCGGGACCATGATCTCGGCGTGCGGGGCGCCGCCGGCCTCGAGGCGGTCGGCCGCCGCCTCGCAGATCGCGCGGATCTGCAGGGCGAACAGCCCGGGCACGACGAGGCCGAGCCGGACGCCGCGCAGGCCGAGCATCGGGTTGGCCTCGTGCATCCGGCGGACGGCGGCGAGGAGCTTCACGTCGTGCGGGTCCTCCTCGCCGCGCTCCCGGGCGAGCGCGACGCGCACGGCCAGGTCGGTGAGGTCGGGCAGGAACTCGTGCAGCGGCGGGTCGATGAGCCGGATGGTGGTGGGCAGCCCGTCCATCTCCGCGAGCAGCGCGCCGAAGTCCTCGCGCTGCAGCGGCAGCAGGGCGTCGAGGGCGGCCTGCCGCTCCTCGTCGTCGTCGGCGAGCACCACCCGCTCGACCAGCACGCGCCGCTCGCCGAGGAACATGTGCTCGGTGCGGCACAGCCCGATGCCCTGCGCGCCGAGCGACCGGGCGCGCCGGGCGTCCTCGGCGGTGTCGGCGTTCGCGTGCACCCGGAGCCGGCGGGTGTCGTCCGCGTGCGTGAGGACGCGGTGCACGGACCGCACGAGCTCGGCGGTCTCCTCGTCGGGCCCGGCCTGCTCGAGCGCCGCGTCCAGACCCTCCCCGAGGTAGGTGCTGACGGGGGAGGGGACGACCGGCACCGCGCCGAGGTAGACCTCGCCGGTGGAGCCGTCGATCGCGATGACGTCGCCCTCGGCGACCTCGTGGCCGCCCACCTTCATCGACCGGGCGGCCGGGTCGATGTCGAGCGCGTCCGCCCCGACGACGCAGGTCAGCCCCATGCCGCGCGCCACGACCGCCGCGTGCGACGTCTTGCCGCCGCGCGCCGTGAGCACGCCGACCGACGCGATCATGCCGCCGAGGTCGTCCGGGTTGGTCTCCCGCCGGACCAGCACCACGTCGTCGCCCGCGGCGGCGCGCGCCTCGGCCGCGGCGGAGTCGAAGACCGCGTGCCCCACGGCGGCGCCGGGGGAGGCGGCCATCCCGGTGGTGAGCAGGGTCCGCTCGGCGTGCGCGTCGAACCGCGGGAACATCAGCTGCGAGAGCTGCGCCCCGCTGACCCGGGTCAGCGCCTCGTCCATGGTGATGAGGTGCTCGTCGACGAGCTGGGTGGCGATCCGGAACGCGGCCGGCGCCGTGCGCTTGCCGACCCGGGTCTGCAGCATCCAGAGCCTGCCGCGCTCGACGGTGAACTCGACGTCGCACAGGTCGCGGTAGTGGGTCTCCAGCCGGCGCATGGCCTGGCGGAGCTCGCCGTACGCCTGCGGGGACACCTGCTCCATCTCGGCCAGGCTCAGGGTGTTCCGGATGCCGGCGACCACGTCCTCGCCCTGGGCGTTCGCCAGGTAGTCCCCGTAGTCGCCGGAGTGCCCGGTGGCCGGGTCGCGCGTGAACGCCACGCCGGTGCCGGAGGTCGGCCCGAGGTTGCCGAACACCATGCTGACGACGTTGACCGCGGTGCCGAGGTCGTCGGGGATGCGCTCGCGGCGGCGGTACAGCCGCGCGCGGTCGGTGTTCCAGGACCGCAGGACGGCGACGATCGCCAGGTCGAGCTGCTCGCGCGGGTGCTGCGGGAACACGCGCCCGGACTCCGTGCGGACGATCTCCTTGAACGCCTCGACGAGCTGGCGCAGATCCGCCGCGTCGAGGTCCACGTCCTGCTCGACGCCCTTGGCCGCCTTGGCCTTGTCGAGCGTGTCGGCGAACAGGTCGCCGTCGATGTCGAGGACGGTCTTGCCGAACATCTGGATCAGCCGCCGGTACGAGTCCCAGGCGAACCGCTCGTCCTCCGCGAGCTCGGCGAGCCCGATGACGGACGCGTCGTTGAGCCCGACGTTGAGCACGGTCTCCATCATCCCGGGCATGGAGAACTTCGCGCCCGAGCGCACGGAGACCAGCAGCGGCTCGTGGAAGTCGCCGAGCCCCCGGCCCAGCGCGTCCTCGAGCCGGCGCACGGCCATCGTGACCTGCACGCGCAGCTCGGGCGGCAGGTGCCCCGTGCGCATGTACGCCCGGCAGGCGTCGGTGGTGATGGTGAAGCCGGGCGGCACCGGCAGGCCGAGGCGGGTCATCTCGGCGAGGTTCGCGCCCTTGCCGCCGAGCAGGTCCTTCTGGTCCATCCCGCCCTCGGAGAAGTCCTGGACATAGCTGGCCACGTGCACCTCCGGGTACGACCGCGGGGGCGTCGTCGCACCCGCCCTCCCTACTCTGCTCCCCGCGGTCGCGGTCCGGTAGGGCCATCGGTACCTGGCGCGGCCGCCGGGCGGCGAGGAGAATCCGGGGGCGGTCCGTCGGCGGTGGTCGGTAGGATGGGAGCACTAGACCCACCTCGAGGAACGGAGCGCACGGCGCACGCCGAGCACATGGCCGAGACCACACCCGATCGCCCGCGGCGATCGCTCCCCGGGACCGCCCGGGTCGAGCACCGGATCACGATCCCGTCGAGCGTGTCCATGGTCGAGCTCCTGGGGATGGACGACCAGGTCCTGCGCGCCGTGGAGGACGGCTTCCGCACCGTCGACGTGCACGTGCGGGGCAACGAGATCACCCTCGGCGGCCCGGCGGGGGACGTGGCGCTCGTCGCCCGCCTCGTCGACGAGCTGGTCGAGACCGCCGTCGCCGGCACGCCGCTGACCCCGGACGTGGTCACGCGCTCCGTCGCGATGCTCACCGCCGGCACCGCCACGCGCCCGGCCGACGTCCTGACGTTCAACATCCTGTCGAGCCGCGGCCGGACCATCCGGGCCAAGACCGCGGGCCAGAAGGAGTACGTCGACGCGATCGACCGGAACACGATCACGTTCGGCATCGGCCCCGCCGGCACCGGCAAGACCTACCTGGCGATGGCCAAGGCCGTGCAGGCGCTGCAGGCCCGCCAGGTGAACCGCATCGTGCTGACCCGCCCGGCGGTGGAGGCGGGGGAGCGGCTCGGGTTCCTGCCCGGCTCGCTCAGCGACAAGATCGACCCCTACCTGCGGCCGCTGTACGACGCGCTGCACGACATGGTCGACCCCGAGTCGATCCCGCGGCTGATGGAGGCGGGCACGATCGAGGTCGCGCCGCTCGCCTACATGCGCGGCCGCACCCTCAACGACTCCTTCATCATCCTGGACGAGGCGCAGAACACCTCGGCCGAGCAGATGAAGATGTTCCTCACCCGCCTGGGCTTCGGCTCCAAGGTGGTCGTGACCGGCGACGTCACCCAGGTCGACCTGCCGTCCGGCACGACCTCCGGCCTCCGCGTGGTCGAGTCGATCCTCGACGACGTGGACGACGTCGCGTTCTGCCGGATGTCCTCCTCGGACGTCGTCCGGCACCGCCTGGTCAGCGACATCATCGACGCCTACGCACGCTGGGACAGCACCAAGAGATGAACTCACCCCACGAAACCGCTCGCTGCGCTCGCGCTTCCGCGGGGGCCCCGAGATGAGCATCGAGGTCAACAACGAGTCCGGTCACGAGGTCGACGAGGCGGAGTTCGCCGCGCTCGCCCGCTTCGTCCTGGACCAGATGCACGTGCACCCGCAGACCGACCTGTCGATCCTGTTCGTCGACACCGAGGTCATGACGGACCTGCACGTGAAGTGGATGGACGAGCCCGGCCCCACGGACGTGCTGTCGTTCCCGATGGACGAGCTGCGCCCCGGGCGCGCCGACGAGCCGACGCCCGCCGGGCTGCTCGGCGACGTCGTGCTGTGCCCGGAGGTCGCCGTCGAGCAGGCGCGCACCGCCGGCCACTCCACGGCCGAGGAGCTGCTGCTGCTCACGACGCACGGGATCCTGCACCTGCTGGGCTACGACCACGCGGAGCCGGAGGAGGAGAAGGAGATGTTCGGCCTGCAGCGCCAGCTGCTGCTGACCTTCCTCGCAGGGCGATGACCGCCGGCGTCCCGCTGGGGCTGCTCGCGGCCCTGACGGTCCTGGCCCTGCTCGTGGCGGCCGTGCTCTCGGCCGGCGAGGCCGCCGTGCTCCGGCTGTCCCGCGGCGTGGTCGCCGACCTGCTCGCGTCGCGGCACCCCGCGGGCGAGCGCGTCCGCCGGCTGACCGAGGACCGCGCCGCCGTCGCGGGGTCGGCCGGCGTCGTCCGGCTGCTGTGCGAGATGGTCGCGGCCGTCTGCCTGACGCTCGCGATCGCCGCCTCGTCGCTGCCGTGGGCGGCGGAGCTCGTCGTCGCCGTGGCGGCGTGCGCCTTCCTCACCGTGGTGCTCGCCCGGCTCAGCCCGCGCTCGCTCGGCCACCGGTACCCGCGCCAGGTGCTCACCACCACGTCCCGGCTGCTGCTCGCCGTGCGCGCGGTCGCGGGCCCGCTGGTCCGGGTCGCCCCGGCGGCGGGCACCGACCTCGACGAGGACGAGCTCCGCGAGATGGTGGAGCGCGTGGGGGAGTCGCCGTCGATCGACGTGGACGAGCGGGCGATGGTGCGCTCCGTGCTCGGGCTCGGCGACACCCTGACCCGCGAGGTCATGGTGCCGCGCACCGACATGGTCACGACCCACGAGGCCACCCCGCTGCGCAAGGTGCTGTCGCTGCTGCTGCGCTCCGGGTACTCGCGCGTCCCCGTGGTCGGCGAGGGCGTCGACGACCTGCGGGGCGTGCTCTACCTCAAGGACCTGGTCCGCCGCATGCAGGACGACCCGGAGGGCGCCGAGGCGCCGGCCGGTTCGCTGGTCCGGCCGGCCGTGTTCGTCCCGGAGTCGAAGCCGGTCGACGAGCTGCTGCGCGAGCTGCAGGCCGGCGCCAGCCACATCGCGATGGTCGTCGACGAGTACGGCGGCATCGCCGGCCTGGTGACCATCGAGGACGCGCTCGAGGAGATCGTCGGCGAGCTCACCGACGAGCACGACCCGCACGCCCCGCAGGTCGAGGACCTCGGCGGCGGCACCTACCTCGTGCCCGCGCGGCTCGCGAAGGACGAGCTGGGCGAGCTGTTCGGCCTCGACGTCGAGGACGACGACGTCGACACCGCGGGCGGCCTGCTCGCCAAGGCGCTCGGCAAGGTGCCGATCCCGGGCTCCGCCGGCGAGATCCACGGCCTCCGCCTGGTCGCGCAGGGCACCGAGGGGCGGCGCAAGCGCGTCGCCCGGGTGCTCGTCTCCCGCGCCCCGGAGCCCGACGACGACGCGGACCCCCGCGAGACCGCCGACCGACCGGCCGACCCGGCCCCCACCCCGACGGACCACTGACATGACGGAGACCCCCGTGCCCCACCGCTCCGGCTTCGCCTGCCTCGTCGGCCGGCCCAACGCCGGCAAGTCGACGCTCACCAACGCGCTGGTCGGCCAGAAGGTCGCGATCACCTCCGGGCGGCCGCAGACCACCCGGCACACGGTGCGCGGCATCGTGCACCGCCCGGACGCCCAGCTCGTCCTCGTGGACACCCCGGGGCTGCACCGGCCCCGGACCCTGCTCGGCGAGCGGCTGAACGACCTGGTGCGCGACACGCTGACCGAGGTCGACGTCGTCGGCTTCTGCCTGCCGTCGGACCAGAAGGTCGGCCCGGGCGACCGGTTCATCGCCGAGCAGCTCGCGCAGCTCGGCCGCCGCACGCCGGTCGTGGCGATCGCGACCAAGGCCGACCTGGTCGGCAAGCAGCGGCTCGCGGAGCACCTGCTCGCCGTCTCCGAGCTCGGGGAGTGGGCCGACATCGTCCCGGTCTCCGCGGAGTCGGGCTACCAGGTCGACGTCGTGGAGCAGGTGCTGGTCCAGCACCTGCCCGAGGGCCCCGCGCTGTACCCCGAGGGCGAGCTGACCGACGAGCCCGAGGCCGTGATGGTGGCCGAGCTGGTCCGCGAGGCCGCGCTCGAGGGCGTGCGCGACGAGCTGCCGCACTCGCTCGCGGTCGTCGTCGACGAGATCGTCCCCCGGGAGACCGGCGCGGGGGAGACCCCGATGCTCGACGTCCGGGTGCACCTGTTCGTCGAGCGGGACAGCCAGAAGGCGATCGTCATCGGGCGCGGCGGCTCCCGGCTGCGCGAGGTCGGCACCCGCGCGCGCCGCGGCATCGAGGCCCTGCTCGGCTCCCGGGTGTACCTCGACCTGCACGTCAAGGTCGCCAAGGACTGGCAGCGCGACCCCAAGCAGCTCGGGCGGCTGGGCTTCTGAGCGCCGCGACCACGCAGCGGGAGCAGGGGGTCCCCCCGGGGGGTACCCACCACGGGGATAATCGCGACGTGCGCTACCGGACCGCTGCGGGGACCGTCGTGGGCGCGGTGGTCCTCGCCGTGCTCGGGGCGCTCATGGGCCCGCAGTGGGCCCCGGTGCCGCTGACGGACCCGCTGACGGTGCAGGCGCAGTCCACGGCGATCACCGGCGCGCCCGCGCTCGGCACCTACCCGGTGCAGGAGTCGGTGCTCACCGTGCAGCTCGACGGGGCGGACGTCGAGGCGCGGCTGCTCGTGCCCGTCGGCGTCGAGGGCGACGTGCCCGCCGTGGTGTTCGTGCACGGTGCGGGGACGGGGAGGTTCGAGGACGCGTTCGTCGACCAGGCGCGCTCGCTCGCCGAGGCCGGCGTCGCGACGCTGGTGCCGAACAAGCGGCTCGACACCTACACGCTGCGGCACCGCGACTACGTGGCGATGGCCGACGACTACCTGCGCTCGTGGGACCTGCTCCGGGGCCTGCCCGGGATCGACCCGGACCGGGTCGGCGTGTACGCGGAGAGCGAGGGGGCCTGGATCGCGCCGGTGATGGCCGCCGAGCAGCCCGGCATCGGGTTCGTCGTGCTGGCCTCCGCGCCGGTGGTGCCGCCCCGGCAGCAGGCCGCGTTCGCGGTCGACTCCTACCTGCGGAACACCGGCGTGCCGCAGCAGGTGTTCCGGGCGATCCCGCGGGCGGTCGGCATGTCGCTGCCCGGCGGCGGGCTTGACTACGCGGACTTCGACGTCGCGCCCTACCAGCGCCGGATGAGCCAGCCGGTGCTGGTCGTCTACGGCACCGCGGACGCCTCGATGCCGGTGGTGCAGGGCGCCGAGCAGATCATCCGGGACCTGGCGATCGCCGGGAACACCGACTACACCGTGCGCTACTACCGGGGCGCCGACCACGGCATCCGGGTGGACGAGGTCGTGGCCCCCGCGTTCCTGCACGACCTCGTGGGCTGGGTCCAGGGGCTGCCGGCGACCGCCTCGGCCGCCCCGCGGATCGCCGGCGAGCAGCCGGAGCAGCTGTACTGGGCCGGCCCCGTCCCGCAGCCGCGGTGGCTGGGCGACGGCGACGTGCTGCTGTTCCTGGTCGCGGGCGCGGTGGGGGTGCTCGTGCTGCTGCCGGTCGGCCGGCTCGCCGTGGTCGGGGTCCGGCGGGTCCGCGGCCGCGAGCCGGGGCCGGGGCGCGACCGCGCGCTGACCCGGCGGCTCGCGCTGCTGTCCGCGGCCTCGGTGGCGACGGTCGTGGCGCTGGTCTGGTACCTGGTCGCGGTCGCGCGGCTCGCGGTCGGCTACGAGCGCAACGGCTGGATCGTGCAGGGCGGCTGGATCGCGGTGCGCGTGCTCGGCCTGGTCGCCGTCTCCGCCGCGGCGGCCGTCGTGGTGCGGCTGCGGCGGCTGCGCCGGGCGGGCGAGCCGATGGCGCACGGCGTGCTCGGGCACGTCCTGCTGTGGGGGACCTGCGCGGCCAGCGCGGCCCTGCTGGTGGTCCTCGCGTACTGGGGCGTGTACCAGCTCGGCATCTGAGGGTGTGGACGATGCGGTGCGTGGCGCCGCGACCAGGCACCATGGTGCCTGCCAGGGCGACGAGGGGAGAGCACGGGTGCGGACGACGTGGGGTTCGGCGACCGACCGCGGGCGGGTGCGCGCGCTGAACGAGGACGCGCTGCTGGCGCACCCGCCGGTGTTCCTCGTCGCCGACGGCATGGGCGGGCACGAGGCGGGCGACGTCGCCAGCCGGCTCGCGGTCGAGGAGTTCGGCGCGCTCGCCGGCCGGGCCGCGGTCGACCCGTCCGACCTGCACGCGTGCTTCCGCAGCGCCGCGCGCCGGATCCGCGGGGCGTTCGAGCGCCGCGAGGGCGGCACGACGGTCGCCGGCGTCGCCCTCGGCGAGCACGACGGCGCCGCGCACTGGCTGGTGTTCAACGTCGGCGACTCGCGCGTCTACCGGTGGGCGGACGGCGAGCTCGCGCAGCTCACCGTCGACCACTCGGTGGTCCAGGAGCTCGTCGACTCCGGCACGCTGAGCCGGGACGCCGCCGAGCAGCACCCGGAGCGGCACGTGCTGACCCGCGCGCTCGGCACCGGCGCCGACCCGGAGCCCGACTACTGGACGCTGCCCGCGCGCCCCGGCGACCGGCTGCTGGTGTGCTCCGACGGCGTGACCGGCGAGCTCGCCCCCGCCGACCTGGCCGACGTGCTGCACCGCGTGCCGGGCGCCGCCGCGGCCGCCGCCGAGCTCGTGCGCCGCGCGGTCGAGGCGGGCGGCCGGGACAACGCCACGGCCGTCGTCGTGGACGCCCTGGGTGACGAGCCGGACGGGACGGATTCACCCGGATGGCTCGCGTTCGGCACCGCTCCTGCCGATAGGACGTGGGACGAGACGGTCGACGGGGCCACCATCCCGCGACCGCGAAGCCACCAGGAGGACCGTCGGTGATCGTGCCCGAGTACACCCCCGGCGAGTGGTACGCCGTCGTCGCGGGAGGCGTCGTGCTGCTGCTCGCCCCGTCGACCCCGCCCGAGGTCGTGCGCGACGTCTGGGCCACCGCCCCCGAGCGCGGCGGCGGCCTCGGCGCGCAGCTCGACGCCCTGGTGCGGCACGGGCTCGGCGGCCTGCACCCGTTCGCGGCGGTCGACCTGGCCGGCGGCAAGGTGCACACCGCGCTGCGCGGCGACGTGGAGGTCGAGGTCGTCCGCGGCACCCGCGCCGAGGTGCTGTCCGCGCCCGAGGTCGTGTCCTGGTCCGAGCGCTCCGTCGGCTCGGCCGAGGAGGTCACCGTCCGGGTGTCCGGCGCGGGCCGCGGCCCCGCCCTGCCCATCGTCAGCGGCGTGGTGCGCGCCTCCCGCGTGCGCGTGCGGCTGACGGGCGCCGAGCCGGCGCGCGAGGCCGAGACCGCGCCGTCCGAGCCCGTCGTGCGGTCCGCGGCGCCGACGCCGGTCGCCGTGGCGCGCGCGCGTGCGGCGGCGGTCGAGGACGCCGCGCCGGCGCCGGCCGAGGTCGAGGCCGAGCCGGTCCCCGCGGTCGAGGCGGCCGCCGTGGCCGAGCCGGTCCCCGCGGCCGCGTCCGCGGACGTGCCGTCCGGCACCGAGGTCGTCGAGGGCACTCCCGCGCCGGCCGAGGTCGTCGAGGGCGAGCTCGTCGAGGCCGAGGTGGTCGAGGAGGACGCGCCCGCGGAGGACGCGCCCGCGGAGGACGCGCCCGCCGAGGACGCGCCCGCCGAGGTCGAGGAGCACGACGCCGTCGCCGAGGCCCCCGCGCCCGCCCCGGCCCCGTTCCCCGCCCCGGCGCCCGCGCCACCCGCGCCGCCCGCCGCCGGGGGCCCCGTGCTCCCGTCGCCGGCCCAGCCCTACGTGCCGCCGGCCGCCCCGGCGCTGCCCGGCCCCGCGTCCGCCGACGACCACGACGGCCTGACGATCCTCAGCGGCGAGCTGGCGTCGATCCGCCAGCACCTGCCGTCCTGGGCGGTCTCCCAGACCGGCGACTGGCCGTCGGGCCCGGTCGTGCCCACGCCGACGCCGGCGCCCGGCGTCTCGGGCGCCCTGCCCGTCACCGCCGCGCCCACGGCGCAGCTGCCGGTGCCCCGGCTCGCCCTGTCCACCGGCGCGCTCGTGCCCGTCGACGCCGTCGTCCTGATCGGCCGCGCGCCGCAGGCCGACCGCGCGCCCGACGGCGCCGAGGCGCGGCTCGTCACGGTGCCGAGCCCGGAGCAGGACATCTCGCGCACCCACGCCGAGGTCCGTCTCGAGGCCGGCCGGGTGCTGGTCACGGACCTGTACTCCACCAACGGCATCACCGTCGCGACCGGCGCCCTGCCGCCGCGGCGCGTCACCGCGGGCGAGCCCGTCGCGGTCGCGGAGGGGGACGTCGTCGACCTGGGCGACGGCGTGACGTTCACCGTGGAGCCGGGTGCGTGAACCGACGGCGTGAGGCCTCGCAGCCGCCGCACCTGCCCGGATACGCGGTGCAGCGGCTGCTGGGCTCGGGGGGCTCGGCCGACGTCTTCCTGTACGAGCAGGACCTGCCGCGGCGGCCGGTCGCGGTCAAGGTGCTGCTCGGCAGCGTGGACGCGGAGGCGCGAGAGGCGTTCGAGCGCGAGGCGGACCTGACCGCCCGGCTCTCGCACCACCCGTCGATCGTGACGGTGTACCAGGCGGGCGTGGCCGGCGACGGTCGGCCGTACCTGGTGATGGAGTACTGCGCGCGGCCCGGCCTCGGGCAGCGGTACCGCAGCGAGCGGTTCGAGGTCGCCGAGGTGCTCGAGCTCGGCGTCCGGCTGGCCTCCGCGGTGGAGACCGCGCACCGCGCCGGGATCCTGCACCGGGACATCAAGCCCGGCAACGTGCTGACCAACGACTTCGGCCGGCCGGTGCTCACCGACTTCGGCATCGCCTCGACGGTCGACGCGGGCGGCCCGGCCGTCGGCATGTCGATCCCGTGGGCGGCGCCCGAGCTGCTCGCGGTCGACCCGCACGGCGACGCGCGGTCCGACGTGTACTCGCTCGCCGCGACGCTGTTCTCCGCCCTCGCGGGACGGTCGCCGTTCGAGCGCCCCGGCGGCCCGAACGAGGCCGCCGACCTGGTCGGGCGCATCGAGCGGGGCGCCCCGGTGCCGTTCGCCCGCGACGACGTCCCCGACCGGCTGCGCACCGTGCTCGCGCGGGCGATGGCCCGGGAGCCGCAGCAGCGGCACGCCCGGGCGCTCGACCTCGCGCAGGACCTGCGGGCCGTGCAGGCCGACCTGGGGCTGCCGGTCACCGCACCCGACGTCGACGACCACGCCGGCCCGGCCGGCGCCCCGGTCGCCGGTGCCGCGGCCCCCGCCGACGCCACGCGCGTCCGGCCGGTCGTCGAGGTGGCGCCGCACGCCGCGCCCTCGGCCGCGGCGCCCGGCGCCCCCGCCGTGCCCGCGCGCCCCGCCGCGCCCGTCGGCCCGCCCCTCGACCTCGGCTCCGGCCCGGAGGCGACCCGGCTGCGGCCCGTCGTCGCGGTGCACCCCGGCGCCGTGCCCGGTGCCGCGGCCGCCCCCACCGGTGCGCCCGGCGCCGCTCCCGGCCCCGAGCTCGTCGCCGCCCCCGTGCACGAGGTGCACCCCGGGTCGGCCGGCCGGTCCCGCACCGGCCGCGTGCTCGCCGCCGTCGGGTCCGTGCTCGCGATCGCCGCGGCCGTCGTCGCGGTCGTGCTGCTGGCGAACCGGCCCGAGACCGACCCCGGGCCGGCCGCGGGCACCGAGTTCCCCGGGCCCGCGAGCACCCTCGGCCAGACCGTGCCCGCGCCGACCAACCTGTTCGGCGCGCGCCAGGCCGACGGCACGGTCGTGTTCACCTGGACCAACCCCGAGCCGCAGGACGGCGACACCTACCTCTGGGGGCTGCGCACCGCCACCGGCGAGCCGCAGCTCCAGATCGTCGAGGAGCCCACCGTGACCGTGACCCCGCCCGCCGAGGGCGGCGAGGTGTGCCTCGAGGTCTCCGTCGTGCGCGCGGACCGCCGCGCGTCGACCGTGCCCGCGGAGGGCTGCGCCGCGTGAGGACCCCCTGGAACCGCAAGAAGGTCGCGTCCACCGCGGCCGTCGTCACCGTGCCCGCGGTGCTGGCCACGCTCGCCCTGGTCAACCCCGGGTTCCCGCTCGCGCAGGTCGACCTCAACGACGGCGCCGTGTGGCTGACGTCCACCAGCACGCTGCAGGTCGGCCGGTACAACGCCCAGGTCGAGGAGCTGAACGCCGGCCTGGTCGCCAGCAGCACCGAGTTCGACGTGCTCCAGGACGCCGGCGACGTGCTGATCGTGGAGGCCGGGACGCTGACCGTCGTCGACCCCGCCGGGGTCACCGCCGCGGCGCAGGTCGCGGTGCCCGCGGGCGCCCAGGTGTCGATGGCCGGCGGCACCGTCGCGGTGATGGACACCGACGGCCAGGCGTGGGTGCGCACGTTCGACGACCTGCCGATGCTCCAGGTGACCGCCGACGAGCCGGACGCCGACGTCGGCGCCGGCGGCGTCGTCACGGCCTCGGTCACCGGGGACGCGTTCGCCGTCGCGGGGGCCACCGGCGAGGTCACGCGGCTCACGCCGACCTCCGGTGGCGCCGCCGCCGCGGAGGAGGCCCCCGCGCTGGGCGGCCCGGTCGAGGCGCTCACCGCCGTGGGCGACGTGCCGGTCGGACTCGACGGCGACACCGTCCGCACCCCCGGAGGGTCGAGCGCGCTCGGGATCGCCCAGCCCGTGCTGCAGCAGCCCGGTCCCGCCGCGAGCACCGCGCTGGTCGCGGGCAGCACCGGCCTGGTCGAGGTCGCGGTGTCGTCCGGCGAGGTCGCCGCCGAGCACGAGGCCGGCGGGGCGGGCACCCCCGCGGCGCCCGTGCGGGTCGGCTCCTGCGCGCACGCCGCCTGGCCCACCCCGACGCACAACTACCTCGAGCTGTGCGCGGACGCGGAGCCGCGGCTGGCCGACCTCGACGGCGTGACCGCCACGGACCACCTGGTGTTCCGGGTGAATCGCCAGGTCGTCGCGCTGAACGAGACCGTCGACGGCCGGCTCTGGCTGCCCCTGGAGGACACCGAGCTCCGCGAGCCCGACTGGTCGGACGTCGTGCCGGAGGAGAAGCCCGAGGACGACACCGACCGGGCCGAGGGCGACCGGACCACCCAGCAGCTGGTCCCCGAGTGCTCGCCGACCAGCGCCGCCCCGAACGCCGTGGACGACCAGTTCGGCGTCCGCGCGGGACGGACCACGATCCTGCCGGTCATCGACAACGACACCTCGTCCGACTGCGGCATCCTCGTGCTTAGCGAGGTCGACCCGCTGCCCGCCGAGCTCGGCACGCTGCAGCAGGTGTACGGCGGGCGGGCGCTGCAGGTCACGGTGCCCGCCGACGCGACGGGGTCGGCGACGTTCGCCTACTCGATCAGCGACGGCCGCGGCACCACCGCGCCGTCGACCGCGCAGGTCACGCTGACCGTCCGCGACGCGTCGCTGGACGAGCCGCCGGTGCAGGACCGGACCGGCGAGATCCGCGTCGAGCAGGGCGCGACGGCGACCTACCCCGCGCTCGCCGACTTCTCGGACCCCGACGGCGACCCCCTGACGCTGGTCGGCGCGAGCGCCGAGAAGGGCACCGCGCGGTTCCGCCAGGACGGCACGCTCAGCTACGTCGCCGACGGGGGCGAGCTCGGCCGCGACGTCGTGCACGTCGTCGTGTCGGACGGCACGTCCACCACCGAGGGCACCGTCGACGTCGACGTCCGGGCCATCGGCTCGCTCGACCTGCAGATCGACCCGGTGCACGCCGTCACCTACGTGGACCAGGACGTCCAGCTGCGCCCGCTCGACGCGGTGCGCACCTTCGGCGCCGAGCAGCCGCGGCTGGCCGGCGTCGAGGACGTGCAGGGCACGACGGTCACGCCCGACCTGGAGGCCGGGACGTTCGGCTTCCGCGCCGCGCAGGCCGGCACCTTCTACGTGAGCTTCACGGTGACCGCCCCGCCGCAGCAGGCCACCGGCGTCGCGCGGATCGACGTGCGGGAGCGGCCGGAGCAGGCCGAGCCCCCGGTCGCGGTCGCCGACGACGCCTGGCTGCCCGCGGGCGGCGAGACCACCGTCGACCCGCTGGCCAACGACACCGACCCGGCGGGCGGCGTCCTGGTGCTGCAGAGCGTGTCCGCGCCTGACGGGCTGCGGGTCGCGGTGCGGCAGCGCACCCTCGTGACCATCTCGGCGGTGGGCGCGCTGGCCGAGCCGGTCACGCTGCAGTACGTCGTGTCGAACGGGACCTCCAGCGCCACCGGGCAGATCCTGGTCCGCCCGGTGCCGGCCTCCGCCACCCCGCAGCCACCGGTGGTGCCGAACGTGACCGCCGACGTCCGGACCGGGGGTGTCGTCACGATCCCGGTCCTCGAGGGCGCGTCGGACCCGGACGGCGACGCCATCGCCCT
This sequence comes from Cellulomonas sp. EB106-03-03-XG116, assembly GCF_058792015.1. Taxonomy (NCBI): domain Bacteria; kingdom Bacillati; phylum Actinomycetota; class Actinomycetes; order Micrococcales; family Cellulomonadaceae; genus Cellulomonas; species Cellulomonas sp. EB106-03-03-XG116. The sequence goes on along the minus strand of NZ_JBYTEP010000004.1, from coordinate 13,704 downwards.
GAAGCCGGAGCTGGCCGAGCCGCTCGGCGACGGCGAGGGCCTCATGTTCGTCTCGGGCGACAACCTGCGGTACCAGGCTCCGTCGTCCCCGATGACCGTGCACGCCACGTTCGTCGTCCAGGACGCGACCGGCATGGAGACGGCCGCGACCGTCACCGTCCGGGTGCACGAGTCCGACCCCGAGACCAAGGCGCCGCCGAAGCCCCGCGCCCTCACCGCGCGGGTGTTCGCGGGGGAGACCGTGCGGATCCCGGTGCCGCTGGTCGGCATCGACGCGGACGGCGACGGCATCACGCTCCTCGGCGTCGCCTCCGCCGGCACCAAGGGCCGGGTCACCACCGTCGGCGCCGACTTCCTGGAGTACGAGGCGCTGCCCGACGAGGCCGGCACCGACACCTTCACCTACGCCGTCGAGGACTGGACCGGCCAGCGCGCCGTCGCCACCGTGCGCGTGGGCATCGCCGCGCGCCCGGGCGACAGCAACCGCGTGGTCGCGCGCGACGACACCATCACCGTCCGCCCGGGTCAGACCGTCGAGGTCCGGGTCCTGGAGAACGACACCGACGTGCTCGGCGGCGAGCTCGCCGTCCGGGAGGACCTGGAGGTCGACGAGGGCATCACCGCCTCGCTGTCCGGCAACCGGGTCGTCGTCCGGGGCGACGCCGCGGGCGTGTTCAACATCGGCTACACGGCCGTCAACGAGCGCGGGGCCGTCAACGGCGCCGTGCTGTCCGTGACCGTCGACCCGGACGCGCCGGTGCTCGCGCCGATCGCGCGCGACGTCGTCGTGCCGCCGGTCGACACCGTCGGGCGGACCAGCGTCGACGTCGACGTGCTCGGCGTCGCGCAGAACCCGAGCGGGCCGCTCGGGGACCTGCGCGTCTCCGTGCCGGGCAGCGCGTCGTCGGTGGCCACCGTGCGGGGCGACGGCACCATCACGGTCACCCTCGCCGAGACCGCCCAGACCATCCCGTACCTGCTGACCAACACCACCGCGGAGGACGTCAGCTCCTACGCGTTCATCTCGGTGCCCGCGCTCGGCTTCTTCCCGCCGACCGCCCGACCGCGCGCGCCCGAGCTCCGGGTCGCCGGCGGCGAGACCCTGACGATCCCGCTCGGCGAGCAGGTCCAGGTCGCGCCGGGGCGGACCGCGCAGGTCGCGGACGCCACCGCCGTCACGGCCACCCGGTCCGACGGCTCGCCGCTGGTCGCCGACTCCACCACCGTGCAGTTCCGGCCCGCCCCGGGCTACGTCGGACCGGCGTCCATCACCGTGCCGGTCACCGACCGCACCGGGGCGGGGGACACCTCCGCCCGGACGTCGGTCATCACGCTGCCGATCACGGTCTACACGCTCGACGACTACCCGCCGACGTTCGTGCCCTCGACGCTGGAGGTCGGGCCCGGCGAGGCGCCGACCACGGTCGACCTCCAGGCCTTCACCCAGGGCGTCGAGGGCGCGTCCGGCGCGGACACCTTCACGTACCGGCTGACCGGGGACGCGCCCGCCGGCTTCACCGTCTCGCTCCAGGGCAGCCGGCTGTCGGTCGCGTCCGACGTCGGCACCCCCAAGGGCACCCGCGGCACGCTGCCGATCGAGCTCGGCTACGGCCGCGCCGGGAAGATGGCCGTCCAGGTCGAGGTGCGGACCGTCGCGAGCACCCGGCGCGTCGCCGTGCTCCAGGACAAGGTCGTCAACGACGCCGTCCAGGGGCAGGAGCGCGTGGTCGACGTGCTCGCCGGCGCGTCCAACCCGTTCCCGGACCAGCCGCTGCGCGTCGTCGGCGTCACCGTCGAGACCCCCGGCGCCGGCACCGCGTCGGTGTCCGGCTCCGAGGTCGTCGTCCGGCCCGCCGCCGAGCTCGTCGGGCAGATGGTCGTGCGGGTGCGCGTCCGGGACGCCACGGACGACAGCGCCCGCGAGGTCGCGTCCAGCATCACGCTGCGCGTGCGGGGGAAGCCGGCCACGCCGGACGCCCCGCGGGTCGGCGAGGTCCGCGACGGCACCGTGGTGCTGTCCTGGACGGCGCCCGACGGCCGCGGCGAGCCGATCCGGGGCTACAAGGTCACGGCGAGCGCGGGCGGCCCGACGACGTCCTGCGCCAGCACGACGTGCACCATCACCGGGCTCACGAACAACGTCGAGTACACCTTCACGGTCGCGGCGGAGAACGCCGTCGGCTGGTCCGACCCGAGCCCGGCGTCCGCCGTGGCGCGGCCGGACACCGTGCCGGACACCCCGGCCGCCCCGTCGCTCCAGTGGGGCGACCAGGAGGTCACGGCGACGTGGGCGGTGCCGAACTCGAACGGGTCGCCGGTGTCGTCGTACACGCTGATGATCTCGCCCGCGCCGCCGGGCGGCTCGCCGTCCGTCACGACCAGCGGGACGTCGTACACGTTCCGCGGGCTGAGCAACGGGACCGCGTACACGGTGCAGGTGCGGGCGCACAACCGCGCGCCCGAGCCGAGCGCGTGGAGCGCGGCGTCGGCCCCGGCGACGCCGGCGGCTCCGCCGGAGGCCCCGGTCGTGTCGGCGACCCCCGTCGCCTCGGACGAGGGCCGTCGGATCGACGTGTCGTGGACGCCGCCCGCGAACAACGGCGCGGAGGTCGACCGCTACCGGCTGGTCATCTCGGGCGGGCCCGGCGAGGGCGAGTTCCTGCTGTCCGCGTCCCAGACCACGTACGCCCTGGTGGGCGCGCGGAACGGCGCGACGTACACCTTCCGCGTGACCGCGCACAACAAGGCGGACTGGGGCAAGACCGGCGAGACGAGCGCGGTCGCGTTCGGCGTGCCGGGGACCCCGTCCGCGCCGACGTTCGTCGACGCGTCGTCCGACGCGGACGCCGGGCAGGGCTGGCTCCGCGTCGAGTGGTCCGAGGCCGACTGGAACGGCTCGCCCATCGTCCGCTACGAGGTCACCTCGACCTCCGGGTCGGTGCAGGTCGACGGGCGCCGGGCGACCATCTGGGGCCTGCCCGGGGGTGCGCGGCCGGCGGTGCAGGTCCGTGGGTGCAACGTGCGCGGCTGCGGCGCCTGGAGCACGACCTACCAGACACCGGACCCCAGCCCCGTGCGGACCCGACCCGCGGCGCCGACGAACCTCGCCTTCACGACGTCCGCGTCGAGCGGCCAGGGCCGACCGGACCAGGCGCAGCTGTCGTGGGCCGTCCCGACCGACCAGGGCGGGCGGACGGTGGTGAACTACGAGTTCCAGCTGTCGGGCGACCGGCTGAACACGGCCTCGGGCCAGACCGCCGCGACCAACGTCGCGGTGAACCCCCTCAGCTGGCGCGGGAACGCGCAGAGCGGCGTGACGCTGACCCTCCGGGTCCGCGCGCAGACCGAGGCCGGCTGGGGCCCGTGGAGCGAGATCTCCCAGCGCGTCGACTGGACGGACCCGGCGCCCGAGACGCCGCCGGACCCCGGGGGCGGATCCGACACCGGCGGTTCCTCGCCGTGACGCCCGGCCTGCCGATCGGGTGATGGGCCCGCACGACACGACACCACGACAGACAGCACCGACAGGAGACACCCCCCGATGACCCCCGAGCAGTCCGCCTGGTTCGCCGAGACGTTCGCCGGCCTCGTGGGCAACGTGTCCCGCGCGGTCCTGGGTGCCGACCGCCCGGTGCGGCTCGTGCTGACCGCGATGGTCGCCGAGGGCCACGTGCTGCTGGAGGACGCCCCGGGCACCGGCAAGACGTCGCTGGCCAAGGCGATCGCGGCGTCGGTCCAGGGCACCCACCAGCGCATCCAGTTCACCCCGGACCTGCTGCCCAGCGACGTCACCGGCGTGACGATCTGGGACCAGGGCGCGCGCACGTTCCAGTTCCACCCGGGCCCGGTGTTCACCTCGGTGCTGCTGGCAGACGAGATCAACCGCGCCTCGCCGAAGACGCAGTCCGCGCTCCTGGAGGTCATGGAGGAGGGCCACGTCACGGTCGACCGGGACACGCACCCCGTGGGCCGGCCGTTCGTCGTGATCGCGACCCAGAACCCGATCGAGCAGGCGGGCACCTACCGGCTGCCGGAGGCGCAGCTCGACCGGTTCCTGGTGCGCACCTCGCTGGGCTACCCGGACCGCACCGCGACCGTGGAGATCCTGTCCGGCGCGCGGGACCGCACCCGGGAGCTCGACGCGGTGGTCACCACGGCGGGCGTGGTCGAGATGGCGGAGCTCGCGCAGACGGTGCACGTCGACGGCTCGGTGCTGGACTACGTCGCGCGGCTGATCGAGGGCACCCGCGAGGACCCGCAGACCTCCCTGGGCGCGAGCGTCCGCGGCGGCCTGGCGCTCGTCCGCGCCGCGCGGGTGCAGGCCGCGGCCGCGGGTCGCGCCTACGTGATCCCGGACGACGTGAAGGACCTCGCGGTGCCCGTGCTGGCGCACCGCCTCGTGCTCGACCCCGAGGCCGACTTCCTCGGTGCGACGACCACCCAGGTGGTCGAGCGCGTCCTGTCCGCGACCCCGCCGCCGGTGGCGCGCGCGTGACCAGGGTCGGGGTGCACCCGGGAGGCGCGGCGTGAGGCGGTCGCGCACCCGGCTGTCGGGCGTGGGCTGGGGCGCGGGGCTGCTCGGCGCGGCCGCCGCGGCCGCCGGCGTGCTGCTCGGCTGGGTCGAGCTGGCGGCGCTGGGCGCCGTCGGCGTCGTGGCGCTGCTGGTCGCGCTCGCGATGACCTGGGGCCGGCTGCCGCACGCCGTGCGGCTCGACCTCGCGGACCGGCGGGTGCGCGTGGGGGAGCGGGCGTTCGGCGGGGTGGTCGTGTCGGCCCCCGGCGGCCGGCGGACGCGCGCCGTGCGCCTGGAGCTGCAGGTCGGCGAGGGCCGGGCCGAGCTCGAGGTGCCGTCGCTGGCCCCGGGCACGGAGCACGAGGAGCTGTTCGCCGTCCCGACCGACCGGCGCGCGGTCGTGACCGTCGGCCCGGTGCGCGCGGTGCGCGGCGACGCGCTCGGGCTCGCCACCCGGCACGCGGTGACCACGGGCTCCGAGGAGCTGTACGTGCACCCGCGCGTCGTCATGCTCACCGGCGCGGACGCGGGCCTGCTCCGCGACCTGGAGGGCGGGTCCACCCGCGACCTGTCGGACATGGACCTGGCGTTCCACGCGCTGCGCGACTACGTCGTCGGCGACGACCGCCGGTCGATCCACTGGCGCACCACCGCGCGCCGCGGGCAGCTCACCGTCAAGCAGTACGAGGACACCCGCCGCACCCAGACGGCCGTCGCCCTCGCCACCGACCCCCGGGACTACCGGCACGGCGAGGACGACGCGGAGCTGGAGCTCGCGGTCAGCGTGGTCGCGTCGCTCGGCGTGCACGTGCTGGCCGAGGAGCACCCGCTCGCGGTGCTCGCCGGTCCCGGGCGGGTGCGCACCACCGCGCGCCGCCCGCTGCTCGACGACTGCTCCGGCATCACCTGCGGGCCCGACGGCACCGGGTCCCGGCTGCTCGGCCGCCGGGTCGCCCGCGAGGCGCCGGACGTGACGCTCGCGTTCCTGGTCACCGGGTCCGTCGTGCCCGCGGCGGACCTGCGCGCCGCCGCCCGGCACGTCCCCGAGGGCACCCGGACGCTCGTGGTGAGCTGCGTGCCCGGCGCCGAGGTCGAGGTCCGCACGCAGCGCACGCTGAGCCTGGTGCGCCTGGGCTCGCTCGACGACCTGCCCCGCGCCCTGCGTCTGGCGGCGGCGGCATGACGACGACCACCGAGAACCCCCTGGCGCCCGGCGCCGCCGCGCCCGGTGCCCCGGACGCCGCCCCCGGCGTGCCGACGCCGCCCGGGCCGCCGTCGTCCGGCCGCCGTCGTCCCGGCGGCTCCGGGCAGCCCGCGGGCGCCGAGCGCCCGCGCCGCGGCGTGCCCCGGGGCGGACGGGCGGTCGTCGACGTGCTCGTGCTCGCCGGCGGGGTCCTCGCCGCGCTGACCCCGCTGCTGCCCGTGTACGGCGGTTCGGTGCTGCTGGCCCCGGTGGTCGGCGGCGTCGTGCTCGGCGCGGCCGCGGGCGTGCTGTCGGCGTGGGCGCGCTGGTCGCCGCCCGTGACCACGGCCGTGCTGCTCGCGGTCACCGTCGTGCTCGGCGGGCCGCTCGCGACGCCGGACCAGACGGTCGGGGGCGTCGTGCCGACGCTCGCGTCCATCGTGTCCGTGGTCCGCGGGTCGGTGCTGGGCTGGAAGGACGTGCTGACCCTGCAGCCGCCGCTGGGCGGCTCGGGCTGGCTGCTGGTCCCGCCGTACCTGCTCGCGGTCGTGGGGACCGCGGTCGCGGTGCGGCTCGCGCTGGGCTCCGGCCGCGCCGCGTCGGCCGCCGCCCTGATCCCGCCCGTGGTCCTCACCGGCGCCGTGCTGCTCGGCACGCACACCACCGTCGCCCCGGTCGCGGTCGGCGCCGCGATCGCCGTCGTCCTGCTGGTCTGGGCGTCCTGGCGGTCCGGCCGGCTGCGGGCCCGGCGCCCGGTCGCGCTGGTGCTCCTGGTCGCGCTCGCCGGCGGCGCGGGCGTCGCGGCGGGCACGGCGGTCGAGTCGAACCGGGACCGGTACGTGCTGCGCGACGCGCTGCTGCCGCCGTTCGACCCGCGCGACTACGCCAGCCCGCTGTCCGCGTTCCGCAAGTACGTGAAGGACGACGACACCGTCGAGCTGTTCACGGTCGAGGGGCTGCCCGCGGGCGCCCGGATCCGGCTCGCGACCTTCGACCGGTTCGACGGCGTGGTGTGGAACGTGGCCGGCGACGGCTCGTCCCGGGCCTCGGGCCAGTTCCGCCGGGTCGGCGAGGTGGTGAGCGAGCAGGCCGTGGAGGAGGCCGACGCCGTCGAGGCGTCCGGCACCGGCGGCGAGCGCGCGGAGGTGCGGGTCCGGGTCGACGGGCTCATGGGCGTGTGGCTGCCGACGGTCGGCGACGCGGTGTCGGTGCGGTTCGACGACACCGAGGCCCAGTCCCGGCTGCGGTTCAACGACGCGACCGGCGCGGCGGTGCTCACCGGCGGCCTCGACGAGGGGCTGTCCTACCGCCTCGACGCGGTCGTCCCGACGGAGCCCGACGACGAGCAGCTCGGCTCGGCCGCCGGCAGCGCGCTCGACCTGCCCGAGCCGCAGGGCATCCCCGACGCCGTGCCGACCGCGGCCGGCGACGCCGCGCGCGAGGCGGAGACGCCCGCCCAGGTCGCCCGGGCGCTCGAGCAGGCGCTCTCCGAGCGCGGGTTCTTCTCGCACGGGCGCACGGACCAGGGCGACTACCCGTCGCTGTCCGGGCACGGCGCCGACCGGGTGGCGACGCTGCTCGGCGGCGACCTCATGGTCGGCGACGACGAGCAGTACGCGTCCGCGATGGCCCTCATGGCCCGGGAGATGGGCCTGCCGGCGCGGGTGGTCATGGGCTTCGTGCCGGGCGACGACGAGGACGCCGCCGCGACGCCGGACGCGCCCCTGGACCCCGAGGCCCCCGTGGTGGTGACCGGCGCGGACGTGCACGCCTGGGTCGAGATCGCGTTCGAGGGGTACGGCTGGGTCACGTTCGACCCGACCCCGCCCGAGAGCCAGACGCCGCAGGACGAGCAGGAGACCAGCCAGGCCGACCCCGAGCCCCAGGTCGCGCAGCCCCCGCCGCCGCCCGCCCCGCCGGTCGACCCGCCCGCGGACGACACCGACCAGCCGCAGACGCAGGACGGCGACGACGAGTCGGCCCTGGCGGTCTGGCGGCGCATCGCGCTCGGCGTGGCCGCGGGGTCCGGCCTGCTGCTGGTGCTGCTCGCGCCGTTCCTCGTCATCGCGGGTCTCAAGGCCCGACGGCGGCGCCGGCGGCGGCGCGACCCCGTCCCGGTGAACCGGGTCGTGGGCGGCTGGCAGGAGGTGCTGGACCTGGCGACCGACCTGCGCCGCGACGTCGACCCGGTGGCCACCCGCCGCGAGGGCGCGCGGGCGCTGGACCGGGTGTTTACCAGCGCGCCGCTTCCGGAGGAGGGGCGCCGCCGGAAGCGTCCCGCCCCGGTGCCGGCCGGCCCGACGCCGGCCGGGGTCGAGGCGGGGGCCGCGGTGGTCGCGCTCGCCGGCCGCGCGGACGCGGCCGTGTTCGGCGCCGCGGCGCCGACGACCGCGGACGCCCGGGAGTACTGGGCGGACGTCGACCGCACGCTCGCGTCCATGCGGGCGGCGACGCCGCGCAAGGAGCGCTGGCGCGGACGGGTCGCGACCCGGTCGCTGCGCCGCTCGGAGCGGCGACGGGCCGCGGCGGCCGCCGACCGGGCGCGGCGGAGCGTGCCGGACGGCCGGGAGAAGCGGGGGACCTGGGGACGACGGGCACGACGAGCGGACGGAGCGGACGGATGAGCAGCACCACCGGCGGCGTGGTCCCGCCGAGCGCACCCCCTGCACCGGTCGGGCGCCGCGTCGCGGCGTACCTCGTCGACGCCGCGCTGACGTCGGTCGCGGCGGCGCCGCTGTGGCTCGCGTGGGCGCCGGCGTTCACGGCGACGGTGCGCGCGGCCGCGGCCTCGGGCTCCGGCACGCCGGTGGCCGAGCCCGCGGCGCCGTCCGGCGTGCTGCTCGCCGTCGGCGTGGTGCTGCTCGCCGCCTGGGGCGTCGCCCAGTGGGTCTGGAACGGCACCCGCGGCTGGACCGTCGGTCGCCGGCTGCTCGGCCTGCGGCTCGTCGACGTCCGATCCGGCCGGCCCGTCGGGCTCGGGCGGGCGTTCGTGCGGGCGCTGGTCGTCGCGCTGGGCTCGCTGGCGTGCGGCGTCGGCCAGCTGCTGGTGCTGCTGTCGCCCCTGTTCGACTCGTCCGGGCGCCGGCGCGGCTGGCACGACCGGGTGGGGGAGGGCGTCGTCGTCGACGTGCGCGGGCTCGTCCCCGCGCGCCGCGTGGCCGAGTGGCCGGCGCGCTCCGGCCGGACCGACGGGGCCGCGGCCGACGCCGCCGCCCGGCCCGCGGCGCACGGCGGGGACGCCCCGGCCTGGCCCTCGGTGCCGCACCCCGCGGGGCCGGGGGACGCGCACCCGGCCGGCTCGGCCGCCGCGGGCGGTGCGCCGACGGCCGACCCCACGCCGTCCGAGCCGACCCGCACGCGGTGGAGCGCGCTCGCCGCCGACCGCCGGCTCGACGCCCCGGGGCTCGTGCTGCCGCCGCTCGGCGGACCCGGCCTCGGCCCGGACCTCGACACCCGGCAGATCCCGGTCGTCCCGGCCGCCGTCGTGCCTGCGCACCCCGCGGCGCCCGTGCCGCTCGCACCCGGGCCGGACGTCGTCGCGCCCGCCGCGGGACCGGCGGCGCCGGCTCCTGCGCTCCCGTACCCGCCGGCCCCGGCGCCCGTCGCGGGGTCGGCGTACCCGCCGGATCCGGCGGCGCCCGCCGCGTCGCCCGTGTACCCGTCGGCCCCGGCGCCCGTCGTGGAGTCGCCGCACCCCGCCGCCCCGGTCCCGCCCGCCCCGGTCCCGCCCGCCCCGCCCGCCCCGGTCTCCGGCGAGCGGGCCGCGTGGCGCGACGCGCTCGGGCCCGTCCCGGGGCCCGCGCCGACCGAGCCGCCGACGCGCACCGGCCGGCACGCGGTCGTGCCGGCCGCGCCGGTGCACCCGGACTCGCCGGTGCCCGCGACGCCGCCCGCCCCGGTCGCGCCGCCCGCGCCGCCGTCGGGACCAGGCCCCGCGGCCGCCGCCGGCTGGCCGCCGCCCGCGCCCGCCCCGGCCGGCGCAGCCCCGCACACCCCGCACGCCGCCCCCGCCCCGACCGCCGCCGCGCCGCCGGTCCCGCCCGCCCCGTTCCCCGCCACGCCCCCGGCCCCCGCGCCGGGACCGGGCGCCGGGTGGGCGGTCCGGCTCCCGGACGGCACGGTCGCGGCGCTGGACGGCCCGCTGCTCGTCGGGCGCAACCCCGACCCGCAGGAGGGCGTCCGGACGGTCGCCGTGGCCGACCCGGGCCGCTCGGTGTCGAAGACGCACCTCATGCTGGGCGTCGACGAGCACGGGCCGTGGGTCGTCGACCGCGGCTCGACCAACGGCACGCTCGTGACGCTCGCGGACGGGCAGCGGATCGTCTGCCTGCCGGACCGGCGGGTGCGGCTCGCGGACGGCTCGCTGGTGGCGTTCGGCGACCTGGCGCTCGCCGTGGGGCTGCGCGCCTAGGGGCCTACGATGGCGCATGGGCCGCCTGCGGTCTGCTGCGACGATGCAGGACGTCGAGCTGGTCGACGTCGCTGGCGGGCCGCGCGCGCCCGGACGCCCCCGCACCTGGCTGCCGCCCTCCCCGCCCGACGAGCCGCCCGAGCCGGGTCCGCCCCGCTCGACCCGCCCGCGCCGCCGCCGGTGGGTCGCCGTGCTGGTCGTGGTCGCGCTGGTGGCCGCGGGCGTCGCCGTCGGCCGGGCCGCCGCCCCCGCGCCGCCCGCCGTCGTCGCCCCCGGCATGCTCGCCCCGCTGGACGGGCCGCCGTGGGCGCGCTGGCGGATCTCCGTGCCGCGGTCGGCCGACGTCCTCGCCGCGACCGGCGCGCTGGTCGTGTCCGGGGTCCGGGACCGGCGGTTCCAGGTGGCGGGCTACGACGAGGGCAGCGGCGAGCGGCTGTGGGCCCGCGACCTCGGGCGGGTCGCCGGCACCCGGCCGCTGACGGGCTGCCCGCACGCGGAGTCGGACGTCGGCCCGGTCGTGCTGTGCGTGGTCGAGCCGCCGGTGCTCCCCGGTGGCGGCTGGTCGCACGGCACGGTGCCGTTCCCCGCGCCCGACGAGCGCTGGGCGCAGATCTCCGCGCTCGACGCCGCCACCGGCGACGTGCTGGGCCGGTGGACGGTCTCGGGCCGGCTCGCCGCGGTGGACCGGGTCGGGGACGACCTGGTCGTGCTGCGGGTCGGTGCGGACGGCCACGCGCGGGTCGGCCGCTACGCCGGGGCGGACGGCCACCGCCTCTGGTGGTACCGCGGCACCACCCCGCTCCGGCTGCGCGAGGGGATCGTCAGCGGCTCCGAGCTGCGGGTGAACGAGTCGTTCGTGCTGCTGCAGGGCTGGTCGGCGACGGTGCTCGACGCGGCGGACGGCGAGGAGCTCACGGCGACGCCGCCCCGGTCGTTCGTCGTGGGGTCGCTGTCGGCCGACGTGTTCGGCACCTGGTCGAGCGCCCACGGCGGCGTCGTGCACGACCGGACCGGGCGCGCGCTGTTCTCGTCCCGCGCGCTGTTCCCGACGATCACGGCGTCCGACGGCGACCCGCCGGACGTGCTGGTCATGGACGAGGGCGGGACGCTCGTCGGCCGGTCGCTGCCGGACGGGGCGGAGCTGTGGCGCCACGACACGTACCGCGCCGTACGGGTGCAGGCCGGGGGGCACCTGCTGCTCCTCGGCGTCGACGGCTACCAGGTCGTCGCCGCCCGCACCGGGGTCCCGGAGTGGCAGTCGCCGGAGCGGGTGCTGATGTGGTGGGCGCCGCTCACCGACGGGACGACGGTGCTGGGCGCCGGCCGGTCGCCGACGGGCCGGCCGACGATGGAGGCCCGCCGGCTGTCGGACGGCGAGCTCGAGTGGGTGCTGCCGATCGAGGACGGCGTCCGGTCCGTGACCGCCGTCGGCGGGCACCTCGTGCTGCGGAGCCGGGACGAGGTGATCGCGCTCACCTGAGCCGTCCGCATGCTGAGCGGTTGCGGTCCGCCCGGTGGTGCGGAGTACAGTCGAACCGTGCTCACGCTTCGCAGCCTCCTTCTTCGCCGCCGCGACGAGGCCCTCTAGGCCGGATCCTCGTCGCGGTGTTCGGTGCGCCGGCTGACCCCAGCACCCCGCGAAGCGAAGGACCCCCGATGAGCTACCACACCCGCACCGCCCAGCAGCCCTCCGGCATGCCGGTGCACAAGTACCGCCCGTTCGCCGACCAGATCCGGGTCGAGCTGCCGGACCGCACCTGGCCGACGAAGCAGATCACGAAGGCGCCGCGCTGGTGCGCGGTCGACCTGCGCGACGGCAACCAGGCGCTGATCGAGCCGATGAACGCCGCCCGCAAGCTGGCGATGTTCGAGCTGCTGGTGCAGATGGGCTACAAGGAGATCGAGGTCGGCTTCCCGTCCGCCTCGCAGACCGACTTCGACTTCGTGCGGATGCTGATCGAGGAGGGTCGCATCCCCGACGACGTCGTCATCCAGGTGCTGACCCAGTCCCGCGAGCACCTGATCGAGCGGACCTACGAGGCCATCGCCGGCGCCAAGCAGGCCATCGTCCACCTGTACAACTCGACGTCCGTGCTGCAGCGCGAGGTCGTCTTCCGGTCCGACGAGGACGGCATCGTCGACATCGCGGTCTCCGGCGCCCGCCTGTGCAAGAAGTACGAGGAGAGCATCCCGGAGACCGAGGTGTTCTACGAGTACAGCCCGGAGTCGTACACCGGGACCGAGCTCGAGTTCGCGGTCCGGATCTGCAACGCGGTCCTGGACGTGTTCGAGCCGACGGCCGAGAAGCCCGTGATCATCAACCTGCCGGCGACGGTCGAGATGGCCACCCCCAACGTCTACGCCGACTCCATCGAGTGGATGGGCCGGCACCTGCGGTACCGCGAGAACGTCGTGCTGTCGCTGCACCCGCACAACGACCGCGGCACCGCCGTCGCGGCCGCCGAGCTGGGCTACCTGGCCGGCGCCGACCGCATCGAGGGCTGCCTGTTCGGCAACGGCGAGCGCACCGGCAACGTCTGCCTGGTCACCCTGGGCATGAACCTGTTCAGCCAGGGCGTCGACCCCGAGATCGACTTCTCCGTCGGCGGCGGCATCGACCACATCCGCCGGGTCGTCGAGTTCTGCAACCAGATGGCCGTCCCCGAGCGGCACCCGTACGGCGGCGACCTGGTGTTCACCGCCTTCTCCGGCTCGCACCAGGACGCCATCAAGAAGGGCCTGGACGCGATGGAGGCCCGGGCGGCGGCCGAGGGCAAGGACGTCGACGACATCGTCTGGGCCGTCCCGTACCTGCCGATCGACCCGAAGGACGTCGGCCGGTCGTACGAGGCGATCATCCGGGTCAACTCGCAGTCCGGGAAGGGCGGCATCAGCTACCTGATGAAGTCCGAGCGCGACCTGGACCTGCCGCGCCGCCTGCAGATCGAGTTCTCGCAGGTCGTCCAGCGGTACACCGACGCGCACGGCTCGGAGGTCACGGCCGACGTGCTGTGGCGGATCTTCACCGACGAGTACCTGCCGGTCGACGCCGCGTCCGACCTGGACGCCTGGGGCCGGTTCGCGCTCCGCGGGACCCGGACCACCAGCGCCGAGGAGGGCCCGGACACGCTCGCGGTCGACCTGGTCGACGGCGGCGTGGACCGCACGGTCGAGGCGTCCGGCAACGGCCCGATCGCGGCGTTCGTCGCCGCGCTCGACCAGGTCGGCGCCCGGGTGCAGGTGCTGGACTACGCCGAGCACGCGCTGTCCGCCGGCGGCGACGCCGCGGCCGCCGCCTACGTGGAGTGCGCGGTCGGGGACCGGACCCTGTGGGGCGTCGGGATCGACTCCTCGATCACCACCGCCTCCCTCAAGGCCATCATCTCGGCCGTCAACCGCGCCGAGCGCGAGGCCGCCACCGCCCGCTGATCCCGCGCGGGCCCCTGGACGGGGCCGGCTCCACCCCCGACCGGCCCCAGCGCCCGGTCCCGCCCGCCGCGCCCACCCGCGCGCGGCCGCGGGGCCGGGGGGGGGGGGGGGGGGGGGGGGGGGGGGGGGGGGGGGGGGGGGGGGGGGGGGGGGGGGGGGGGGGGGGGG
>NZ_JBYTEP010000003.1:136004-164091 GCF_058792015.1 Cellulomonas sp. EB106-03-03-XG116 | reverse complement strand
TCAGGCGCCATTTCTCGGGGGCTCGGAGAGGGGGAGAAGAGACAGGCCCGGTCCCTCGGCCCCGGCCGTGCTGCCCGACCTCCGGCCGACGGACGTCACCGACCCCGGCGCCGCCCGCGGGCCGCTCGCGCTCCCGGACACCCCGGCGCCGCCCGCCGCGCTCGTGCCGCCCGCCCGCGTCGGCCTGGACCTCGGCCTGCACCCGACCGACGACGCCGGGAGCGTCTGGGTGGTGGTCAACAAGGCGCTGCCGATCACCCCGGCGGACTGGGCGCCCGGGGCGCTCGTGACCGTCGCCGGGTACCAGGTCCGACCCGAGGTGGCCGGGCCGCTCGAGCAGATGCTCGCGGCCGCGTCCGCCGACGGGGTCGCGCTGACGCTCCGGAGCGCGTTCCGCTCGTACGACGACCAGGTCCGGGTGCACGCCGACCTCGTCGGGCGGGTCGGCCAGGCGCACGCCGAGGAGGTCAGCGCCCGGCCCGGGCACAGCGAGCACCAGACCGGCCTCGCGGTCGACGTCGGGAGCACGGCGCGCCCCGACTGCGACTTCCAGGACTGCTTCGGCGACACCGCCGAGGGCCGGTGGGTCGCGGCGCGCGCGGGGGAGTTCGGGTTCCTCGTGCGGTACACCGCCGCCAACCGCGCGGTCACCGGGTACGCGCCGGAGGGCTGGCACCTGCGCTGGGTCGGCACCGACCTGGTGGCGGAGCTGGAGCGCCGGGGCGTCACCACGCTGGAGGAGGCGTTCGGCCTGCCCGGCGGCCCGGACTACCGCTGAGCCCGGCGCGGCGCGCTCAGCGCGGGTCGTCGGGCGTGCTCGTCGCGCGGCCCTGCTGGCGGAGCCACTGCGAGTCGTCGTTGACGTACGCGTAGTAGAGCCCGATGAGCAGCCCGCCGCCGATGAAGTTCCCGATGAGCGCGATCGCCACGTTCCCGGCCGCGGCCCCGACGTCCAGGCCCTCCTGCAGGCCGACGATCGAGAACAGCACCGTGTTGGCGACCGAGTGCTCCAGGCCGAGGAACGCGAAGATGAACACCGACGTGATCATCACCAGGCACTTGGTCAGGTCGTCCTTGATCAGCCCGTTGTAGACGAGCAGCATCGCCACGTTGATGCAGAAGTTGCACAGCACCGCCCGGACCAGCAGGTCCACCCAGCCCGACGGCCCGTCGGCCACGTACGCGAGCTTGTGCTCGACCGACAGCACCATCTCGTCCAGCGGGGCGCCGTCGGTGATCGTCGACAGCCGCAGCAGCACCGCGACGAACAGCCCGCCGGCGAGGTTGCCGAGGTAGCAGAGCCCGAGCATCCGCAGCGCCCGCAGCCAGCTGGTGCGGCGGTGGTAGGCCCCGATCGAGACGATCATCATGTTCGAGGTGAGCAGCTCGGACCGCGAGTAGTAGATGAACACCAGCGCCCAGCCGAACACCACCGCGCCGACCAGGCGGCCGACCGGCCGGACCGACCCGTCCCCGATGCCCGCGAACGCGCCGAGCACGGCGTAGTACGTGGCGTAGAGCAGCCCGATCAGCACCCCGGCCATGGCCGCGCGCTGCAGGTAGCGCCGGGCGAGGCCGCCGGACATCGTCGTCTTGGTCTCCAGCACCTCCAGGGCGGTGCTGATGAACTGCTTGCCCGGGAACAGGGACTGCGGGTCGGCGGCGCTCACCGCGCCCAGGCTGCCACACCCGGACCGCCCGGGTGAAGACGGGCCGCGAGGCTCATCACCGCAGGTCGGGGGCCCGATGACACAGGAGACCCGCGATGGACCGCGGGCGGGACGAAGGACCATGACGGCCACAGCGAGCGACGCACGAACCGCACCACCCGCACCTCCCACCGACTGGGAGGCCGCGGTCGACGAGCTCGCCCTGCTCGCGGACTCCGACGCCGGGGCCTGCGTCCGCCGGGCGGAGGACCTCATCGCCGAGGCGGTCGCCAGCCGCGCCGGGGGCGCCGAGATGCGGCTCGCGTACTACGCCGCCGTCGCGCACCACGCGCTCGGCGAGGACGTCCGGGCCCTGGAGCGGGCGGTCCGCGCCGAACACCTCGCCCGCGAGCGCGGGGCGCTGGTGTGGCAGTCCCGCGCGCTCGCCCGGCAGGGGCTGGTGCACCACGACCTCGGCCACACCGAGGACGCCGTCGACCTGCTCACCCGCGCCGCCGAGCTGCGCCGCGAGGCCGACGACGTGGCGGGCACCGCCGACGTGCTCACGATCCTCGGGTCGGTCTACACGTCGATGCCGCACTTCGCGCCGCAGGCCGCGGGCGTGCTCACCCAGGCGCGCCGGCTCTGGCTGACCGCCGGGGACCCGGACCGCGCGTCGATCGCGCTGGCGAACCTCGCGCGCACCTTCGTGGAGACCAGCCGCCGGCTCGCCGCGGACAACCCGCGGGGCGCCCGCGCGTCCGCCCGCCGGGCGCTCGGGCTGGCGCTCGAGGCCGTGGACGAGTCCGACGCCGCCGGCCTCGTCCGGACGGCGGTCGACGCGCGCCTCACCGCCGCGGTCGCGCACCTGCTCGCGGGGGACCGCGAGGCCGCGGAGGGGGTGCTGGACGCGGCCGGCGCGATGCTGGCGCGGTTCCCGGCGGCGGGGCTGCGGCTCTCCCTGCACCGCATCCGCGCGGGCATGCTGCTGGACGGGGGCCTGCTGCCGGAGGCGGTGGCGGAGGCGCGCGAGGGCATGACCCTGTGCGACGCGCTGCGCCGGCCGGCCGAGCGCACCGAGCTGCTCCGGGTGCTGGCCGACGCGCACGAGGCGCTCGGCGACCCGGTGGCCGCGCTCGCCGCGCTCCGCGAGCTGCACGGGCTCACCGTCCGGCTCGGCGACGCGCAGGCCGAGCGGCGCGCCGCGCTGCTCGGCGCCCGGATGGAGGTCGAGCAGGCGGAGCGGCAGGCGGAGGCCGAGCGCCGGCGCTCCGAGGCGCTGGAGGAGAGCAACGCCCGGCTCGCCCACGAGGCGGCCCACGACGGCCTGACCGGCCTGGCCAACCGGCGCACCCTGGACACCCAGCTGGACCTCTGGACCGCCGAGCGCGGCGCCTTCGCGGTGGCGCTGCTCGACGTCGACCACTTCAAGCGGGTGAACGACACGTACTCGCACCAGGTGGGGGACGCGGTGCTGGTGCGGGTGGCGGCCGCCCTCCAGCACGCCCTGCGCCGCGACGACCTGGCCGCGCGGTACGGCGGCGAGGAGTTCGCCGTGCTGCTCGACGGGCTCACCGGCAGCCGGACGGTCGACGTGTGCGACCGGCTGCGCGAGACCGTCGCGGGCCTGGAGTGGGACGACCTCATGCCCGGCGCGCGGCTGACCGTGAGCATCGGCGTGGCCGAGCGGCACCCGGGGGAGCCGGTCGCCGACCTGCTCGCCCGCGCCGACGCCGCCCTGTACCGCGCGAAGGCGGCAGGGCGGGACCGGGTGCGGGTGGCGGACCCGGCGGCCTGACGCCCGGCGCCCCGGGCGCGCGTCGGCGCCCGCCGCGTCGGGCGCGTCAGCCCGCCGTGCCGCCGCCCGCCGCCGTGCGGGCCGCGTCCTCGACGCGCGCCCGGTACGCCGACCAGGCGTCGGCGTCGTGGAACGGCAGGTTCGGGTCGTCCGGCCGCGAGCCCACGGCGCCGTCGACGGTCTCGCGGAGGATGTCGGCGTGGCCCGCGTGCCGGGCGGTCTCCGCGACCACGTGGACGAGGATCCGGTGCAGCGTGACGTCCGCGCTCTCCGGGCGCCACCAGGGGACGCGGCCTGGCGCGTCGAGGGGCAGGGCCTCGATGGTGGCGTCGGCGTGCGCCGCCGAGAACGCGTGCAGCTCCCGGACCTGGTCCAGCGACTCGTCCGCCGGCACCCACATGTCGGCGTTGGGCTCGGCGTCGTCGGCGAACCACGGCAGCGCCCGGCCGTGCGGGCGGTCGAACACCTCGCCGAAGTAGTCGAGCTGGACGCTGGCCACGTGCTTGACGAGGCCGGCGACGTTCGTGCCGGTGGTGGTCAGCGGCCGGCGCGCGTCGTACTCCGACAGCCCGTCGAGCTTGGAGAGCAGGGAGTCGCGGTTCTCGCGCAGGTACCGGTGCAGCATCGCCTTGTCGTCCATGCGAGCAGTCTGCCGCCCGGGTCCGACACCCGCCGGGCCGGGGCGGGTCACCCGGACGGCGCAGACCGGCGTGCTCCGGGTGCGGGACGGCCACGCCGACCCGAGACTGACGACGTGACCGACCGGCTGCTCCTGCTCCGCTCCCTGGCGGAGGCCGTCGCGCGCTCGGGCCGGGGCGCCGGCTCGGGCCTCTGCCCGCCGGCCGTCGACCGGCTGTGCCGCGCCGCCGCCGACCTGCTCGGGGCGGACGGCGCCGCGCTGACCTGCGCGCCTGCCGGCGCCGGCCGGTACACGGCGTGCGCGACCGACGACGTCGCGGCCCGGCTCGCGGAGATCGAGGACCTGGTGGGCGACGGCCCCGCCGTCCGCGCCGCGCGGCACGGACGGACCGTCGGGACCGTGCTCGGCGCGGCCGCGCCCGGGCGCCCGGCCGACCTCCCGCCGGACGTCCCCGAGGTGCCGCCGGTGTTCGCCGTGCTCGCCGCGGACGCGGTGGACCCGGGCGCGACCGTCGCCGTGCGGGCGTGGCCCGTGCACGTGGACGGCCGGGCGGTGGCGGCGCTGACCGTGCACGGGCCGGCGGGCTCGGTCCCCGCCGACGTGCTCGCGGACGGGCAGGTGCTGGCCGACGCGCTCGGCCCGGCGCTGGTCGGCCCCGCGGTGGCGAGCGCCCCGGCGCGCGCCCGCCGGCACCGCGCGGTCGGCATGCTCGTGGCCCAGACCGGCCTGGCCCCGGACGACGCCGGGGCGCTGCTGCGGGCGCGGGCCTGGGCGGAGGACGTCGCCGTGGCGGACCTGGAGGACGCCGTGCTCGAGCGACGCGCGACGTTCGCGGGCGGCGGCGCCACGGACGCGGGACCCGGGGTCACCCGCCAGGAGTAATCAGCCGCCGCCCCGCAGGATCGCGGGACGAATCGGGCATCTCGCCCCGGCCCGGCGTGCCACGATGTGGCTGCGCGCCGTCCGCGCGCGACCGGTGACGGGGCTCGGCGAGGAGCCCCGCACGTGCTGCCCAGGGGGACGGACGATGGCTGAGGTGTGTGCGGTGTGGCCGGGCGCGGAACCCGCGCGCAGCGTGCTGGCGCTCCTGGACGACCTGGTGGGCCTCGTGACGGCGCGGACCGGGGGCGCCGCCGAGGGCGCCGTGCACGCCCGCCGGCGCGGCACCGACTGGCTGATCGCGTCCACCGGCGACCGGCTGACGCGCTCCGGCGCGGCCGTCGACCACGCGGGTCCGTGGCGCGCGGCCCTCGGCGCCGGTGCGCCGCTGGTGCTGCCCGACCTGCGCGAGGACGCCGGGCGGGCCGGCCGGGCCGGCGAGCCGTGGCGGGCCGCCGCGCTGCGCGCCGGGTTCCGGGGCGTGCTCGCGCTGCCGGTCCCGCTGCACCGCGGCGGCACCACCGCTCTCACCCTCTACCTGGACGCCGCCGGAGCCTGCGGGCCCGAGGTGCTGCGCCGGGCCGGCGGCTTCGCGGGCGAGATGGCGTCGCTGATCGAGCTGCACAGCACGATCCCGGCGCGCGAGCCCGCGCTCTCCGAGGCCGAGGCGGCGCGGCGCACCCGGGCCTCGGTGGACCACGCCGTCGGCGTGCTCATGGAGGTGCGCGGGTGCGACGAGGACGAGGCGCGGCACGTGCTGGAGGTGCTGGGCGCCTCGCAGGGGCGGACGCTCGACGCGGTGGCCGCGTCGGTGGTCCGGCACGCCGTGCGCCCGGGCCGCGGCGGGCTCGGCGGCGGCTCCGCGAAGGCGGCGCGCCGCTCCTGAGCGCCCCTCGGGCGCCCGGCCCACCCGGGACCGTCGGCCCACCCGGACCCGCCGCGGCCCGCCTAGCGTGGCCGGCACGGGCGACGCACCGTCGCGCCGCCCGCCGCGGGGACCAGGGGAGGCAGCCATGCGCGCGCACGTCGTCTACGAGAGCCTGTTCGGGAACAGCCACGCCGTCGCGGAGGCGGTGGCGGCCGGCCTGCGCGCGGCCGCGCCCGGGGCGGACGTCGAGGTGGTCAGCGTGCTGGCGGCGCCGGACGCGCTGCGCACGGACCTCGTGGTCGTCGGCGGCCCGACGCACGCGTTCTCCCTGAGCCGGCCGGAGACCCGGCGCAGCCGGCCCGAGCACCTGGACGACCCCGAGGCGCGCCGGCGCGCAGAGGCGGAGCCGGGCGCCGACACCGGCCGTGGCGTCCGCGAGTGGCTCGGGGCGCTCGACACCGCCGAGGGCACGCCCGCGGCGGCCTTCGACACCCGGGTCGACCGGCCCGTCCCCAAGCGGGCGTCGGCGGGCATCGCCAAGCGCCTGCGCCGCGCGGGCTGCCGGGTGGTGCTCCCGCCGGCGGGGTTCCACGTCGCCGGGATGCACGGGCCGCTCGTCGACGGCGAGCTCGCCCGCGCGACCGCGTGGGCGGCGGACGTCGCCCGGGCCGCCGGGCTCACGGGCGCTCCCGACCCCGCCTGACCCGCCCCACGGGCGCCGCCGCGCCGCGCGGCTAGGCTGCGGCGGGACGACCCGCGGTCCGGCGCGGGCGCGAGGACGGGGGAGCGCAGCGGTGGCGGACGTGACGTCGACGGTGTTCTGGGTCAACGGGCGCCTGGTGCCCGAGGCGGAGGCGACGACCTCGGCCCGGGACCACGGGTTCGTCGTGGGCGACGGGGTGTTCGAGGCGGTCAAGGTCGACCGCGGGCGGATCTTCGCGCTGTCCCGGCACGTCGCGCGCATGACGCGGTCCG
Organism: Cellulomonas sp. EB106-03-03-XG116; assembly: GCF_058792015.1. NCBI lineage: Bacteria > Bacillati > Actinomycetota > Actinomycetes > Micrococcales > Cellulomonadaceae > Cellulomonas > Cellulomonas sp. EB106-03-03-XG116. The sequence goes on along the minus strand of NZ_JBYTEP010000003.1, from coordinate 157,282 downwards.
CGGCGGGCATCGGGCTGCCGGGCTTCGACCCCGACCTCGTGCGGCGGGCGGCCCACGAGGTCGTCGAGGCGAACGCGGACCTGCTCACCAGCGCCTACGACCTGCTCCGGATCACGTTCACCGGCGGCCCGGGCGTGCTCGGCAGCGGCCGGGTCGACGGCCCCCCGACGCTGGTGCTCGGCGTCACCCCGGGCCACGACCCGGACCCGGCGACCGGCGTCATCACGGTGCCCTACCGGCGGAACGACGTCGGGGCGCTCACCGGGCTCAAGACCACCTCGTACGGCGAGAACGTCCTGGCGCTCGCCCGGGCGCGGGCCGCCGGCGCCAGCGAGGCGGTGTTCGCCAACACCCGCGGGCAGCTGTGCGAGGGCACGGGCACGAACGTGTTCGTGGTGCGGGACGGGGAGCTGCTGACGCCGCCGCTGGCCTCCGGCTGCCTGGCCGGGGTGACCCGCGCGCTGGTCCTCGAGTGGCACGGCGCGCGGGAGGTGGACCTGCCCTACGACGCGCTGACCACCTCGGACGAGGTGTTCCTCACGTCGACCGCGCGGGACGTGCAGGCGGTGGTCGCGGTCGACGGCGCGCCCGTGGGCGGCGGCGCGCCCGGGCCGGTGTCGCGCGAGGTCGCGCGGGTGTTCGCGGAGCGGCAGCTCCAGCACGTCGACCCCTGACGGGACCCGCTCAGACCCCGTGCAGCGTCGCGGCGAGCAGCACGGCGCGCGACGCCAGGGCGGGCAGCCGCACGTGCTCCGTGGCGGCGTGCGCCCCGCCGCCGCCCGGCCCGAAGCCGTCGAGCGTGGGCAGGCCCGCCGCCCCCGTGAGGTTCGTGTCCGCGGCCCCGGGCGCCGGCGCGCCCGTGACGTCCTGCCCGACCCGGGTCGCCGCCGCGGACACCGCCGCGAGCAGCCCCTGCGCCGCGGCCCCGGGCTCCCAGGCCGGCCGCCGGGACAGCACCTCCGCCCGGACGTCGGCGCCCGGGCGCACCGGGACGGGGTCCGTCAGGTGCGCCAGCACCTCGCGCTCGCTCGCCCGGGTGACGAACCGCAGGCCGAGGTCGGCGCGGGCGCGGTCCGCCACCACGTTGGTCCGGGTGCCGCCGGCCACGACGCCGACGTTCGCCAGCACCGAGGGGTGGTCGGCGAGGAACCGCCGCGCGGCGAGCAGCTGGTCGAGCAGCTCCTCGGTCGCCGACACGCCCCCGTCCGGGTCGACCGCGGCGTGCGCGGCGAGGCCGGTGACGTGCAGCCGGAGCCGGGTGGACCCGCGCCGAGCGGTCTTCAGCCCGCCGTGGGCGCCCGGCGCCTCCAGGCCGAGGGCGTAGGCGGCGCCGCGCGCGGCGTCCCGGACGAGGCCGGCGGTGGCGGGGGAGCCGATCTCCTCGTCGGGGGTGACCAGCAGCCGCACGGGCCGGTGCCCCAGCCCCGCGGTGCGGAGCAGCTCCGCCGCCGCCAGCGCGACGACGAGGCCGCCCTTCATGTCGTAGGTCCCCGGCCCGCGCAGCACGTCGCCGTCCCGCCGGACCGGGACCGCGCCGACGGCGTGCACGGTGTCGTGGTGCGCGAGCAGCAGCGCGGGGGCGTCCCCGGCGCGCGGCCCCCGGCCGGGGAGGTCGAGGACCACGGCGTCGCCCGACGCCGGGTCCGCGGTCGGCACCCGGCCGCCGCGGAACCCGGCCGCGCGGGCGTCCGCCACCACGAGGTCCGCCAGCGCGTCCAGCGCCGCGGCCGCCCCGGTCGGGGTCTCGAGGCGCACGTACCGCTCCAGGCGCCCGGCGTCCGCGGGCAGCCGGCGCCGGGCGGCCTCGTCGAGCCCGGCGAGGGCCGCGGCGTCGTCGCCTCTCATGCCCACCGAACCTAGGCCCGCCGCGCCCGCCCCGCCCGCGGGGCGCGCGCCGCGTCGGGCCGGCGCGTCAGGCCGGCGCGTCCGCGCGGAACCGCCGCAGGAGGCTCTGCGCCGCCTCGGCCACCAGCCCGTGGTCGTGCGTCACCGCGAAGGCGAACTCCCGCTCGTCGTCCTCCGGCGACCCCACGGGCGCGCCGAGGGCCGCCGAGTGCCGCGACCGCGGCCCGTCGATCTCGCGCCCCACCAGGGCCACCGACTCGTGCGCCCCGAGGACCACGACCGCCCACTCCTGGGCGAGCGGCGCGGCGGGGTCGAGCGGCGCCCACCGCACGTCCCGGGGCAGCTCGGCCGGCCGGCCGGTGCCGAGGGCCCCGACGAACGGCAGCACCTCCGCGAGCCGGCCGTAGCGCCGCGCCGACCGGCCGGTGAAGAACCGCTCGTCCTGGAACGCGCCGAGCACCACCGGGGGCACTCGGTGCGCCACGGCCGCGGCCTCGAGGGTGCGGGAGAGCGGGAGCAGCAGCCGCTTCGGCGCGAGCCGCACCGCCCGGCGCGTCCCGATGACCTCGAACGGCGTCGCGGCGCCCCCGAGCGGCGCGTGCGGGCGCGGGAGCCGCCCCGCGTGCCGCTCGCCCGCGGGCAGCGTCCGGTGCGGGCGCCCGAGGAACCAGCCCTGGCCGAGGTCGGCACCGAGCACGAGCGCGCGCGTCAGGTCGTCCTGGGTCTCGATGCCCTCGGCCACGACGCGCGCGCCGGTCGCCTCGGCGCGGGCGCGCACCGCGCCCGCGACCAGGATGGTCTCCGGGTCCTCCAGCGTGCGGAGCAGCTGCAGGTCCAGCTTGATGATCTCGGGCGCCAGCAGCGGGATGAACGCGAGGGACTCCGGCACCGCGCCGACGTCGTCGAGCGCGATGGCGCAGCCCGCCGCGCGCAGCCGGGCCGCCGCGTCGAGCATCCCGGCCGGGTCGAGGGCGAGCGCGCGCTCGGTGATCTCGACCACCACGCGCACCTGGGGCCCGCGGCGCGCGAGCGTCTCGAGCACCAGCGGCAGGTGCCGGGACAGCGTCCGGGGCTCGATGTTGAGGAACAGCGTGTGGGACGCGCCGCCCGCCGCGGCCTCGGCGTCCGCGAGCGCGCGGGACATCGCTGCCCGCTCGAGCTCGCCGAGCAGCCCGGCCTGCTCCGCGGCGTCCAGCACCTCCAGGGGCGACCGCCAGCCGGAGTCCGCGGGGGTCCGCAGCAGGGCCTCGCGGCCGAGCACCTCTCCGGTCGCGAGCTCGACGACCGGCTGGTAGGCGCAGTGCACCCCGCCGGTGCGGAGCAGCTCCGGCACGGGCAGCCGGCCGGGGTGCTCCGGGGCGGACAGGAGGGTCACCTCGTCCTGATCGGCAGGTGCGGGCCGATGTTGAAGGTCCTGGTCGTCGGCGTGTGCGGGGCGGCACCGGGCGCCGGCTCGGGCTAGCGTGGCGGCGGGTTCGGACGGGACGGGGGCGGCGTGGCGCGACATCAGCAGGACCGGCGGGTGGGGGACCACCTGGTCGACCGGGGCCTGGTCAGCAAGGCGACCCTGGACGCCGCGGAGCGGGTCGCCGCGGAGTCCGGCGCGTACATCGGCCAGGTGCTGATCGCGCTCGGCGCGCTCGACTCGGCCTCGCTGACCCGCGCGCTCGCCGACCTGTGGGGCCTGCCGTACGTCGTGCCCACCCGGATCACCGAGGCGCTCGACGCGGGCGGCGCCGACGTCGGGCGGGTGCTCGCGGAGCAGTGGCTGCCGCTGGAGCGCCGCGGCGACGGGACCCTGGTCGTCGCGGTGGTCGACGAGCCGACCCCCGAGCGCCGCGCCGCGATCGCCGGCGCCCTGGGCGAGGAGCCGTTCCTCGTGCTCGCCGACCGGTGGGACTTCCAGCAGGCCGTCCTCGACCGGTACGGGTCGGACCTGCGCGAGCGCGCGAGCCTCGGGCTCTGGGGCCGCTCCCCGGCCCAGTCGGCGCGCACCGTGCTGGTGCCGTGGCAGCGGGTCGCGCTGGTCGTCGCCCTGGTCGTCGTCGTGCTCGCGGCGGTCGCGGACCTGCGCGCGGTCGTCGTCACGCTGTCGGTGGTCGTCGGGCTGGCGTTCCTGGTCGGGACCGGGTTCAAGTTCTGGGCGTCGTTGCGCGGCGCGCGCATGGAGCACGTGACGCGCACCGACCCCGCCGAGCTGGCGGCCCTGCCCGACCACGAGCTGCCCCGGTACACGGTCCTGGTGCCCGTGTACAAGGAGGCGAACATCGTCGCCAACCTGATCGGCAACCTCGGCGCGCTGGACTACCCGGCGCACCTGCTCGAGGTGCTGATCCTGGTCGAGGAGGACGACGCCGAGACCCGCGCCGCCGCCGAGGCCGCGCACCCGCCGGCGCACTTCCGGTTCATCACCGTCCCCGCGGGCGCCCCGCAGACCAAGCCCAAGGCGTGCAACGTCGGCCTGGAGTTCGCGACCGGCGAGTACCTGGTGATCTACGACGCCGAGGACAAGCCCGAGCCGGACCAGCTGAAGAAGGCGGTGCTCGCGTTCCGGCAGGCGGGGGAGGAGCTGGTCTGCGTGCAGGCCGCGCTCAACTACTTCAACGCCGACGAGAACCCGCTGACCCGGATGTTCACGCTGGAGTACTCGTTCTGGTTCGACTACATGCTGCCCGGGCTCGAGTACGGGAAGCTCGCGATCCCGCTCGGCGGCACGTCGAACCACTTCCGGGTCAGCGGCCTGCGCCGGCTCGGCGGCTGGGACCCGTACAACGTCACGGAGGACGCCGACCTGGGCATCCGGGCATCGGCCGAGGGGCTGCGGGTCGGTGTCATCGACTCGACCACGTACGAGGAGGCCAACACCTCCTACCCGAACTTCGTGCGCCAGCGCTCCCGGTGGATCAAGGGCTACATGCAGACGACGCTCGTGCACCTGCGGCAGCCGTTCCGGCTGGTGCGGGTGGCGGGGCTCCGGCAGACGCTGTCGTTCCTGTTCCTGGTCGGCGGCACGCCCGCCACCTTCCTCGCGGTGCCGCTGCTGTACGCGGTGTTCCTCGCGTCGCTGCTCCTCGACCCGCAGCAGCTGTCGTTCCTGTTCCCCGGCTGGGTGCTCTGGCTGTCGCTGTTCAACCTGGGCGTCGGGAGCGCGCTCATGATCTACGTCTCGATGATGGGCGCCTTCAAGCGCCGCCGGTACGGCCTCGTGCTCTGGGGGCTGGCGAACCCGGCCTACTGGCTGCTGCACTCCGTCGCGGCGTACAAGGCGCTCTGGCAGCTCGTCACGAAGCCGCACTACTGGGAGAAGACCGCACATGGCCTCACTGGCGTCGCCGCTGCCGCGCACGTCCCCACGACGGTACGCGGCTGACACCTGGCCGGCCGGCCCCGCCGCCCGCTGGGGCCTGCGGGTCGCGCTGGCGCTGCCGTTCGTCGCGGTCGCGCTGCTGTCCCGGGCGGCCGGCTGGGTGCCCGCGGCGAACGAGGCCCTGGCGGACCGGGGCGCGCTCGTGCAGTGGGGCGACAGCGGGCTGTCCTGGATCGCGAGCGTGTTCCCGCCGCTGTCGGCCGCGCTGTCCGCCCTGCTCGGCGGCAGCACGCTGGCGATGAGCCTCCTGGCCGCCGCGGTGCTCGGCTTCACGCTGCAGCGGCTCGCGGCGGTGCTCGTCCGCGAGGGCCTGGGCCCGTGGGCGACCGCGGCGGTCGTCGGCACGCTGGTGCTGACCCCGCCCCTGTACTACCTGGCGTCGAACGACCTCGTGTCGCTGCTGGGCGTCGCGCTGCTGGTCCTCGCGCTGGACGGCATCGCGGCCTTCGTCGAGCAGCGCTCGACCGAGGCGGGCTTCCGCGCGGGGCTCGCGCTGGGCGTCGCCGTCATGCTCGACCCCGGCGCGTGGCTGTACGCGCTCACGCTCGCCGCCGTCGCGCCGTTCTTCGCGCGCCGCGCGGGCCGGTCGGGCCGGCGCGCGAACGAGGCGACGGTCGCGGTGCTGCTGTTCCCGGCCGTGGCGGCCGTCGGCTTCTGGCTGTACGCGTCGTGGTGGTTCTCGGCCGACCCGCTCGGGGGCATGGAGGCGGCGACGCCCGCCGGCTGGCTCCCGGGCGGCGCGGGCGCGTCGGCCGCCGAGGCGCTGCGGCAGATCGCGCTGGCCCTGCTGGCGGCGCCCCTGGTCCTGGTCGCGTCGACCGTGCGCGCGGTCCGGGACCCGTGGTCGCTCATCGCGCCGGGCATCGCCCTCGTGGGGCTGTACCTGTCGCTGTGGCTCGGGCTCCGCGAGGCCGCCGGCCAGACCTGGATCGTGCTGACCGCGCTGTACGTGCTGCTGCTCGCCCCGCGGAACCCCCGGCCACGGCGGCGGGTCGCGATCGTGGTGGCGGCCGTCGCGCAGGTCGCGATCGGCTGGTTGGTGGTGCTGACGTCGGGCGGGACGCTCGGCGTGTGGGCGCGGGCGGTGCTGGGGGGTTGACGGGCACGGCGCCGCGCCGCCGGCCGCCGCCCCGCCCGGGCTGGTGGCCTCCGCCCCGACGGGGTACAACCGAGACATGACGACCCGCCCCCGTGACCTCACCTCCGAGACCGCCGCGAACCACCGCGCCGAGGCCCTGCCGTCCGAGGCCGAGCTCCGCGCCACCGACGTCCGCTCCGGTGGCGACCCGGCCCGCGCGCCGCGCACCCTGCGGGACAGCGAGCTCCTCCCGGACGACGAGGCCATCGCGGCGTCGGACGACTGGGACGACCCCGAGCGTCTCTGACCCGCACCGGTCGGCGCCCGCGCCGGCCGCGCGCGCAGCACGAGGCCCCGGCCACCCCCTGGTGACCGGGGCCTCGGCGGTCCCGGGGGTCGGGCGGGCGAGGCCCTCCCGACCGGCGCGCCGTCAGACGGAGGACGGGTCCTTCGCGGCGGCGCCGGCCTCGGCGGCCGACTCCTGCTCGCCCTCGGCGTCCGCGGTGCTGAGCTCGCCGCCGGCGTTCTCCAGGTGCGCGCGGACGAACCAGTGGAACAGCTCGAGCTCGTGCAGGTGGCCGACCAGCAGGTCGTTCGTCACGGTGTCGAGGTCCTCGGTCGCGGCCGCGGCCTCGCGGTGGTCGGTGACGACGCCGACGTAGACCTCGTCGAGCGCGCCCAGGTGCTCGATCGCGCCGGCGCGGCCGATCGAGTAGTCGTCCCAGCTGCGGTCCTGCACCAGCGCGCCGGGGGTGCCCACGGGGGCGACACCGAGGGTCGCGATGCGCTCGGCGATCGCGTCCACCATGGCGCGGACGGCGTCGACCTGCGGGTCGATCATCTCGTGCACCGCGATGAAGTGCGGGCCGGTGACGTTCCAGTGGATGTGCTTGAGCGTGAGCGCCAGGTCGTTCAGCGCGTTGAGGCGCTGCTGGAGGATCGCGGCGATCGTGCGGCCGTCCTCGACGCTCAGCGACGGGACGGTGTACTTCGGCAGCTCCGTGCGGCGAACCATCAGTCTCCTCCTTGCGGTCCTCGGCGCCCGACGGCGCCGGCTGGCACCCACGCTGCCCCAACCTCAGGGGTCGCGCAATCGCAGGTGGGACGGGTGCGGGCGGCCGCGGCCGTCTCCGAGCGGGCGCGCGGGGTCACGCCTCCCAGGGGTCGGGCGCGGTGTCGTCCCGCCGCCCGCGGAGCACCGGCTGCCGCAGCCGCCCGGACGGCGTCCGGGTGAGGTAGCGGACGTCGAGCAGCACCTCGGGCTCGACCCACACCGTGCCGCGGGCGTCGACGGGCTCCAGCCGCTCCGCGAACGGCGACGTCGCCCGCTCGAGCGGGCGCAGGGCCGCGGTCAGGTCCCGGGCCAGCCCACCCGCCAGGCCGCTGCCGGCGCGGCACAGGAAGCGCAAGCCGCCGGCCGCGTCCGGGGCGCCGAGCAGCACCGCCCCCATCCGGCCGCTCCCGGTCGTCTCGGGGCGCCAGCCGCCGACCAGCGCCGTGCGGGTGGTGTGGTGCACCGCCTTGAGCCAGTCGCCGGACCGCCGGCCGGGCTGGTAGGTGGACGTGGCGCGCTTCGCCACCACGCCCTCCAGGCCCTGCGCGCGGGTCGCGGACCAGATCACGTCGCCGTCGGAGTACACCGGCGACAGCTGGACGTGCTCGGGCAGCGGCACCGACTCGAGAGCGGCGCGCCGCTCGTCGAACGGCCTGCGGGTGAGGTCCTCGCCCGCCAGGACCGGCACGTCGAACACGAGGTAGCTCACGGGGACCCGGTGGGCGAGGGCGGCGGCGCGCGCGGGGTCCCGGACGTGCATCCGCTCCGCCAGGGCCGGGAACGACGGCACCCCGTCCCGCATCGCGACCACCTCGCCGTCGAGCACGGTGCCCGGCGGCAGGTCCGCCAGCCCCGCGAGCTCGGGGTACGCCGGCGCGGCGTCCCGGCCGTTGCGGCCGAGCATCCGGAGGCGGTCTCCCGTGGTGTCGGCGAGGATGCGGACACCGTCCCACTTCACCTCGAACCGCCAGCCCGGACCTGCGGGCAGGCGGCCCGGGACGGGGACAGGGGTGGCGAGCATGGGCTGCACGGGTCCATCCTGCCCACAGGACGCGGAGTCGTCGCGGGGGAGTGCTCCGCGCCGGGGAGGGTGGTCACGATGCGCGCGATCTGGAAGGGCGCCGTCGCGTTCGGGCTGGTCAACGTGCCGGTCAAGCTGTACGCCGCCACGGGGGAGCACGAGGTGCCGCTGCACCAGGTGCACAAGAAGGACGGCGGCCGGATCCGGTACCGCAAGGTGTGCTCGATCGAGGACGAGCCGGTCGAGTACAGCGAGATCGCCAAGGGCTACGAGACCGACGACGGGCAGCTCGTGGTCCTCACCGACGAGGACCTCGACCGGCTGCCGCTCGCCACCGAGCGCGAGATCGAGGTCATCGAGTTCGTGCCCGCCGACCAGGTGGACCCGATCCTGCTCGCCAAGACCTACTACCTGGAGCCGGACCGCACGGCCGCGAAGCCGTACGCGCTGCTCCGCGAGGCGCTGACCAGCACCGACCGGATGGCCGTGGTCAAGGTCGCCCTGCGGCAGCGCGAGTCGATGGCGGTGCTCCGGGTGCGGGACGACGTGATCTGCCTGCAGACCCTGCTGTGGCCGGACGAGGTGCGCGAGGCGGACTTCCCGATCCTGGACCAGGACGTCACCGTGCGGCCGCAGGAGCTCGCGATGGCGTCGTCGCTCGTGGAGTCCCTGGCCGGCGACTTCGACCCGTCGGGCTTCGAGGACCGGTACCGCGCCGCGCTGGAGCAGGTGATCGAGGCGAAGGTGTCGTCGGGCCGGACGCAGGCGGTGCCGCAGGCCGAGGAGGTCGGCGAGGGCGGCCAGCCCGCGGGCGAGGTCGTCGACCTGCTGGCGGCGCTGCAGCGCAGCGTGGAGAAGGCGCGCGGCGGCGGGTCGGCGGGCAAGGACGCCGACGCGGCGGCCGACGAGAAGCCCGCGACGAAGGCGCCGGCGCGGCGGTCCCGGGCGAAGGCCGCGGACGCCGACGACGACGCCGAGGAGAAGCCCGCCCGGAAGCCGGCCTCGACCCGGTCCCGCGCGAAGAAGGCCGACGACGAGAAGCCGGCCGCGGACAAGGCGACCGACGAGAAGCCCGCGCGCACCCGGCGCAAGCGGGCGTCCTGACGCGTGGCGAGCGCACCCGGGGACGCCGCGTCCGTGCACGATGCCGTCGTGGGCGCGCTGCGGCGCGCGGCGTTCCTGCTCGAGCGCGGCGGGGCCACCTCGTACCGCGCGGACGCGTTCCGGGCCGCCGTCCGGTCGCTCGAGCGCACGGGCCCCGACGAGGTCCGGGCGCGGCTCGCCGCGGGCACGCTGACCGACCTGCCGGGCGTGGGCGCCCGCACCGCCGAGGTGGCCGCGGACGCCGCGGCGGGCGGACCGGTGCCGTATCTGCTGGACCTGGAGCAGAAGTACCCCGCGGCCGAGCCGACCGGGGACGGCGCCGCGCTCCGGGCGGCCCTGCGCGGCGACCTGCACGCGCACACCGAGGCCAGCGACGGCTCGACCACCGCGCAGGAGATGGTGCTGGCCGCGATGGAGCTCGGGCACGAGTACCTGGCGATCACGGACCACTCGCCCCGGCTCACCGTGGCGAACGGCCTGTCGCCCGCGCGGCTGCGTGCCCAGATCGAGCAGATCGAGGCGCTCAACCGGGCGATCGCGCCGTTCCGGGTGCTCACCGGCATCGAGGTCGACATCCTCGACGACGGCTCGATCGACCAGGAGCCCGAGCTGCTGGACCGGCTCGACGTCGTCGTGGCGTCGGTGCACTCGAAGCTCCGGATGGACGCCGCGGCGATGACCCGGCGGATGCGCGCGGCCGTCGCGAACCCGCGGGTCGACGTGCTCGGGCACTGCACCGGGCGGCAGCTCACCGGGAAGCGGCAGCGGCCGCAGAGCGAGTTCGACGCGGCCGCCGTGTTCGCCGACTGCGCCGAGCACGGGGTGGCCGTCGAGGTGAACTGCCGGCCCGACCGGCTCGACCCGCCGCACGCGCTGCTGGACGTCGCGGTCGACGCCGGCTGCCTGTTCACGATCGACACCGACGCGCACGCGCCGGGGCAGCTGTCCTGGCAGCCGGTGGGCTGCGACCGGGCCGCCGCGCACGGCATCGGGCCCGACCGGGTGCTCGACGCGTGGCCCCTGGACCGCCTCCTGGGGCACCTCGCGGGCCGGGACGTCGCTGCCTGAGCGACACACCGCCCGCGTGGCGATGCGGAGAAGCGCCCTGCCTGCCGTTATGGTCGTCCGCGTCGGTCCGCCGGAAGCTGACGCCCCACGCAGGCGCCGAGCGGCCCGCGCACCCAGTTCGAACACATAGGAGCACATCCGTGAGCGTGAACCGCACCGAGCTCGTCCAGGCCATCGCCGCCAAGGCCGGGCTCACCAACACCGCTGCCGACGCGGCCCTCAAGGCCTTCCAGGAGGTCCTGGTCGAGCAGCTCAGCGCCGGCGAGTCCGTGACCATCCCGGGTCTGCTCGCGGTGTCCCGTGCCGACCGTGCCGCGCGCACCGGCATCAACCCGCAGACCGGCGAGAAGCTGGACATCCCGGCCGGCTTCCGCGTGAAGCTGACCGCCGGCAGCGCCCTCAAGCGCGCCGTCGCCAACTGAGCGACCCCGCACCACCGCACGCGAGCCGGGGACCCGTCGGGTCCCCGGCTCGCGGCGCGCCCGGGAACGGATCACGTGCCCGCGGGCGTTGAGTAGCATGGTCGGCCGTCCCGCCGAGGGACGCCCGGAGGAGGGAGCACGCACCGATGGCCGTCACGCAGCGCACCACGAAGCAGCGCACCGAGATCCTGGGGCTGCTCGACGACCTCGACGAGTTCCGCTCCGCGCAGCAGCTGCACTACCTGCTGCGGTCCCAGGGCTCCACCACGGGGCTCGCGACCGTGTACCGCGCCGTCCAGACCCTCGCCGACGCCGGCGAGGTCGACGTGCTGCGCTCGCCCGACGGCGAGTCCGTGTACCGCCGGTGCGTCCGGCGCAGCCACCACCACCACCTGGTGTGCCGGTCCTGCGGCAAGGCGGTCGAGATCGACGGGCCCGGCGCCGAGGCGTGGGCCGAGCAGGTGGGCGCCGCCCACGACTTCTCCGACGTCGAGCACACGATCGAGCTGCTCGGCACCTGCGCCGAGTGCCGCGCGCGGCTCGCGGCCGAGGCGGCGGCGACGCGCTGACCGGCGCACCTCCCCGCGTGGGGGAGGATGGGCAGGTGGACAGACTGCACGACCCCGCCCGGCACGACTTCGCCTCCGACAACTACGCGGGGGTGCACCCCGAGGTCCTCGCGGCCCTCGCCGCCGCCAACGACGGGCACGTCCCGGGCTACGGCGCCGACCCGTACACCGAGCACCTGCAGGAGGTGCTGCGCGGCCACTTCGGCGCCGACGCGACCGGGTACCCGGTGTTCAACGGCACCGGCGCGAACGTCGTGGCCCTGCAGACGATGCTGCCCCGCTGGGGCGCCGTCATCTGCGCCGAGACCGCCCACATCAACACGGACGAGAACGCCGCCCCCGAGCGGGTCGGCGGGATCAAGCTGCTGACGGTGCCCACCCCCGACGGCAAGCTCACCCCGGAGCTCGTCGACCGGCACGCGCACGGCTTCGGCGACCAGCACCGCGCCCAGCCCGGCGTCGTCTCGATCACCCAGGCCACCGAGCTCGGCACCGTGTACACGCCGGACGAGATCCTCGCGATCAGCACGCACGCGCACGCCCTCGGCCTGCGGGTGCACCTGGACGGCTCCCGGCTCGGCAACGCCGCCGCGGCCCTGGACCTGCCGATGCGCGCGCTGACCACCGACGTCGGCGTCGACGTCGTGTCCCTCGGCGGCACCAAGAACGGCATCCTGTTCGGCGAGGCGGTCCTGGAGCTGACCCCCGGGTCGACGCCGGGCATCGCGTTCCAGCGCAAGGTCGACATGCAGCTCGCGTCCAAGATGCGGTTCGTCTCGGCGCAGCTGGTCGCGCTGTACGAGGGCGACCTGTGGCTGCGCTCCGCGCGGCACGCCAACGCCATGGCGCAGCGGCTGCGGGCCGGCGTCGAGGCGGTCCCGGGCGTGCGGGTCACGCAGGCCACGGATGCCAACGCGGTGTTCGCGGCGCTGCCGCCCGGCGTGGCCGACGCGCTGCGCGAGGTGCGGCGGTTCTACGACTGGAACCGCGCCACCGGCGAGGTCCGCTGGATGTGCGCGTTCGACACCACCGAGGCGGACGTCGACGAGTTCGTCGCGGCGGTCGGCCGCGCGGCGTCCGCGGCGGCCTGACCCGCACGTCTCGGGCCGCCGCCCGCGCTCAAGGCCGGGACGCGCCCGCGCCGAGATAGGACGTGCGCGTCGAGATAGGACCGCAGACGGCCCTATCTCGCCGGGGCGGTCCTATCTCGGCGCTGGGGCGCGGGTGGCGTCGGGTGTCCGGCGGGCGCGACACGTGGAAGGGGCCCGGCACCGTGATCGGTGCCGGGCCCCTTCGCGCGCCGTCAGCGCGGGGTGGTCGAGCGGCGCGGTCGCGCGTCCCGGCCGCCGTCGCGCGAGCCGTAGCCGCCCTCGCGGGAGCCGTGGCCGCCGTCGCGGGAGCCGTAGCCGCCCTCGCGCGAGCCGTAGCCGCCCTCGCGGGCGCCGTCCCGGCCGGTGCGCGGGCCGTGGTGCGCCGGGCCGCGGGAGGCGCCGCGGTCCGGGCGGCTCGCGGCGCGCGGGCCCTCGTCGACGCGGATGCGCAGCGGGCGGCCGGCGACGCGGGCGCGGCCGATGCGGTCGAAGGCCTCGGGGGACAGGCCCGCGGGGATCTCGACCAGGGAGAACGTCGAGAAGATGTCGATCTTCCCGAGGTCCTTGCCGGTGAGGCCGCCCTCGTTGGTCAGCGCCCCGACGATGCCGCCGGGCTGGACGCCGTCCTTCGAGCCGACCGCGAGGCGGTAGCGCGGGCCGCCGCTGCTCGGGCGGGCCGAGCTGCGCGGGCGGCCGCCGTCCGCGCCGTCCCGGCGGGGGCCGCCGCGCTCCGGCGCGAGGTGCGCGCGGGACAGCGCGTCGTCCAGGTCGTCGCCCTCGGTCGGACGCGGCGCGGGGCCCTCGTCGCCGACGGCCAGGGCGGCGAGCACGGCGACGAGGTCGCTCGCGTCGACGTCCGGGTGCGCGGCCAGGAACTCCGCGGCGGCGGTGCGGTACAGGTCCAGGCGGCCGACCTCGCGGCGGGCGGGCACCCGGGCGAGCAGGGCGGCGACGCGGTGCGCCGACACGTCCGCCGGCGACGGGATCTGGATCTGCTCGAGCTGCTGGCGGGTGGTCCGCTCGATCGCCCGGAGCTTGCCGTTCTCGTTCGGGGTGACGAAGGTCAGCGCCTCGCCGGTGCGGCCCGCGCGGCCGGTGCGGCCGATGCGGTGCACGTAGGCCTCGGGCTCGCCCGGGACGTCGAAGTTCACGACGAGCCCGATGCGGTCGATGTCGAGGCCGCGCGCCGCGACGTCGGTCGCCACGAGGACGTTGATCGCGCCGGACCGGACGCGCTCCACGATCTTCTCCCGGTCGCCCTGCGCCACGTCGCCCGAGATGTAGGCGGCGGCGACGCCCCGCTCGACGAGCGAGACGGCGACGTCCTCGGCGGCGCTGCGGGTGCGGACGAACACGATCGCCGCGTCGGCGTCGGACACCGCGAGCACGCGGGCCAGGGCGCCGGCCTTGTGCCGGAACGGCACGACCGCGTAGGTCTGCCGGACGCTCGACACGGTCGACGACTGCCGGGCGACGGTGATCTCGACCGGGTCGGTGAGGTGCTGCGCGGCGACGCGGCGGATGGCCGGCGGCATGGTCGCGGAGAACAGGGCGACCTGCTTGGACGCGGGGGTGGCGGAGGCGATCCGGTCGACGTCGTCGACGAAGCCCATCCGGAGCATCTCGTCGGCCTCGTCCAGCGCGAGGAACCGCACGGAGTCGAGCTTCAGCGAGCCGCGGTCGAGGTGGTCGATGACGCGGCCGGGCGTGCCGACGACGACCTGGGCGCCGCCGCGCAGCGCGCGCTGCTGCGGCAGGTACGGCGAGCCGCCGTAGACCGGGACGACCTCGAGCCCGGGCATCTTCGAGGCGAAGGACTCCAGCGCCTCGGCGACCTGCATGGCGAGCTCGCGCGTCGGCGCCAGGACGATCGCCTGCACCTCGCGGAGCTCCGGGTCGACGGCGGCGAGCAGCGGCAGGCCGAACGCGGCGGTCTTGCCGGTGCCGGTCTGGGCGACGCCGGTGATGTCGCGGCCGGCGAGCAGCGCCGGGATGGCCTCCGCCTGGATCGCGGTGGGCGTGGTGAAGCCGAGGCCCAGGACCGCCTCGCGCAGCGGCGCGGGCAGGTCGAGGTCGGCGAAGGTGGGGCCGGTCACGACGGTCTCGTCGGACGCGGGCAGGGCAGGGTCGAGGAGGGACGTCAAGGCAGCACCGTTTCGTGTCGCTGGGGGGAGCTGTGCGCCGCCCGGGTTCCGGTCGGCCACGCGGTCGCACTCCCACACCCACACATCACGAGGCCGCCACGTCAGGAGAGGGGGGCCTCGGCACGCACATCACGGGACACTGCGACGAACTCCGAGTGCGACCAGTCTACCGGCACGGGCCGCCGGACGCGGGGGAGCGGCGCGGTGACCTCCGGCACAGCGGCCGCAGCCTGCCGCCCGACGCCGCCCCGCCGCCCGCCTCAGCCCAGCCCGAGGCGGCGGCCCTCGATCGCCGGGCAGGTGTCCATCACGACGTCGAGCCCGGCGGCCCGCGCGCGCGCCGCCGCCGCCTCGTCCACCACGCCGAGCTGCAGCCAGACCGCGCGCGCCCCGACCGCGATCGCCTCGTCCACGACGGCGCCCGCGAGCCCCGAGTTCACGAACACGTCGACCACGTCGACCGGCCCGTCGACCTCGGCCAGGGTGCGCACGCCGGCGGCGCCGTGCACCGTCTCCGCCCGCGGGTGCACGGGGACGATCGTCTGCCCGAGCTCCTGCAGGTAGGCCGCCACCCCGTACGCCGCGCGCGCCCGGTTGGTGGACAGCCCCACGACCGCCCAGGTGGCGGGCGTGCGGAGCAGGCGGTCGATGACGGCGGGGTCGTTGACGTGGGCCATGCGGCCAGCGAACCACGGCCGGACGGCGGCCGCGCGGGACCCGACGCGGCCGAGGGGCCGAGGTGGCCGGAGAGCGGTCCCCACCTGCGTAGGATGAGCGGCGTCGATCAGGGCGTACGAGGCGGGAGAGCTGTGGCGGAGCGGGACGTGGTGAGCGACCGCGTCCTCACCGTGCCGAACGTCATCAGCCTGATCCGGCTGCTGATGGTGCCGGTGTTCGCGGTGCTGATCGTCTACGGGCACGACGGCTGGGCCCTGCTGGTCCTCGCGGTGTCCGGTGCCAGCGACTGGCTCGACGGCGTGCTGGCGCGCCGCCTCGGGCAGGTGTCGCGCCTCGGCCAGGTCCTGGACCCGGCCGCCGACCGGCTGTTCATCTTCGTGACGCTGCTCGGCCTCGCCGCCCGCGGCGTCGTGCCGTGGTGGCTCGTCGTCGTGCTGCTGGCCCGCGAGGCGATGCTGGTCGTCATGCTGGTGGTGCTCGCGCGGCACGGCTACGGGCCGCTCCAGGTGCACCTGGCGGGCAAGGCCGGCACGTTCGCGCTGCTGTACGCGTTCCCGCTGCTGCTGCTCGCGCACTGGGGCGGCATCGTCGGCGACCTGGCGTCCGTGCTCGGCTGGGCCTGCGCGTGGTGGGGCGTCGCCCTGTACTGGTTCGCCGGCCTGCTGTACGTGCGCCAGGCGTGGCAGCTCGTCGGCCGGCGCGGCGGCGCGGACGCGGGTGAGGCCCGCACGGTGGCCGTGTGACGGACCCCCGCCCGGGGGACGGACCCGGCCGCGGTCCCGCGGGGGGCCCGGCGCGGCGGCGTCCGGACGCCTCGATGTCGCTGCTGACCGAGGTCACCCAGCACCCGCTGGACCCCGAGTACCGCGAGGCGGCCGAGCGGCGCGCCGCGGCCGGGAAGTCGCGGCGCCGGGGCGGGCGAGGCACCGTCGCGGTGGCCGTGCTCGCGGTCGCGCTGGGCGCGGCGACCACCTGGTCCGTGCTCGCGCTGCGCGCGCCGCAGCCGTCCGCGATCGCCGCGCGCGAGGTGCTGGCCGGCCAGATCACCGAGCGCAGCGCCGAGCTCGACCGGCTGCGCGACCGCAGCGCCGCGCTGTCCGACGAGATCGCCGTGCTCCAGGAGCAGGCGCTGTCCGGCGCCGACTCGCCGCTGCTCGACCGGCTGGCGGTCGACTCGGTGGCGTCCGGCGCGACGGCCGTCACCGGAGACGGGCTGCGGATCACCCTGCAGGACGCCGACACCGACGAGGACGACCCGAACGGCCGGGTCCGCGACTCCGACCTGCAGCTCGTGGTCAACGGGCTCTGGGCCTCAGGGGCGGAGGCGGTCGCCGTGAACGGCGAGCGGCTGGGGCCCACGACGGCGATCCGCACGGCCGGCGACGCGATCCTGGTGGACGTCGTGCCGCTGGTGGGGCCGTACGCGATCGAGGCGATCGGCGTCCCGCAGGGGATGCAGACCGGGCTGGCCCGCACGTCGGGCGGCCAGCTGCTCGCCGTCCTGCAGTCGACGTACGGGATCCCGACGCGGGTGTCGTCGCAGCGCGACCTGCACCTGCCCGCGGCCGGCACCGTGACGCTGCGGTCGGCCGAGCTGCCGGAGGGCGTCCCCGTCCTGCCCGGCACGACGCCGGGTCCCGCGGGTTTGACCGCGCCGTCGGGCACACTGTCCGGGGACGAGAACGAGGGGGACTGAGTTGATCGCGGTGATCGGCCTGATCGTCGGCGTGGTGGCGGGCCTGGTGCTCGAGCCCACGGTGCCGGCGGCGCTGCAGCCCTACCTGCCGATCGCGGTGGTGGCGGCGCTGGACGCGCTGTTCGGCGGGTTCCGCGCGGTGCTCGACGGGCTGTTCGACGACCGGGTGTTCCTGGTGTCGTTCCTGTCGAACGTCGTCGTGGCGGCGCTGATCGTGTTCCTGGGCGACCAGCTCGGCGTGGGCTCGCAGCTGTCGACCGGCGTGGTGGTCGTCCTCGGCATCCGGATCTTCTCCAACGTGGCCGCGATCCGACGGCACCTGTTCAAGGCGTGAGCGTGCCCGAGCAGCCCGAGCAGCCCGCCCGGCCCGAGCCCGCCGCCGCGCCGGGGCCCGGTCCCGTGCGCGGCTGGCGCGCGCTCGGCCGCGCCCTGCGTCCCCGGGCCACCCGCGCCCAGGCCCTGACCGGCGTCCTGTGCGTGCTCCTCGGCTTCGCGATCGCCGTGCAGGTGCGGCAGACCGACACCGAGAGCCTCACGGTGATGCGCGAGTCGGAGCTGGTGTCGCTGCTCGACCAGACGACGCGCCAGGCCGACGACCTCCAGCAGCAGGTGGCCGAGCTCGAGCGCACCCGCACCGAGCTGCAGTCCGCGGGCTCGAGCCGCGAGGCGGCGCTCGAGGCGGCCACCCGCAGCGCGGCCGCGCAGGGCATCCTGTCCGGCCGGCTCCCGGCCGAGGGGCCGGGGGTCACGGTGACGGTGTCCGACCCGACGCGGTCGGTGTCGGCGCTGACCCTGCTGAACCTCCTCGAGGAGCTGCGCAACTCGGGCGCCGAGGCGATCCAGCTGAACGACCAGCGCCTCACCGCGTCGTCCTACGTGCTCGGGACGGACGACGGCATCGAGGTCGACGGCGCGCCGGTGTCGCCGCCGTACCGGTGGGTCGCGATCGGCGATCCCGGCACGATGTCGACGGCCCTGGCGATCCCGGGCGGCGCGGTCGCCAAGGTGCAGATCGACGGCGGCACGGCGACCGTGTCGACCGAGGACCGCGTCGAGGTCACCGCCACCCGGGACGTGCCCGACCCGCAGTACGCCGAGCCGGAGACCTCCGGCGGCGGGTGACACCACCCCGGCGCGCGCGACACCCGGTCGGCGGGGTGTGCTCAGGTCCTCCGGGCGCTTAGGCTGTCGGGGACCCCGGTGCAGGTCGGGGGCGCGCGTCAGCAGGTCTGGGAGGGTGTCATGAGCGACGAGCAGCAGGTGCCGGGCGGCGAGCCGCGTCCGGCCGCGCCCGACGGGGCGCCCATCTCGGCGGCTCCCGACACCACGATCAGCTTCGGCTCGCTGGGCGCGATCGACGTCGACCCGGCGGGCCCCGTCGGCCTCACCGCGGAGCAGGCGGCGGCGGTCCAGGCGCTGCCGCGCACCTCGGCGCTGCTCGTCATGCAGCGCGGGCCGAGCTCCGGCGCGCGGTTCCTGCTGGACGCCGACCGCACGGTCGCGGGCCGCAGCCCGAACGCGGACATCTTCCTGGACGACGTCACCGTGTCCCGCAAGCACGCCGAGTTCGTGCGCGAGCTCGACGACTTCGTCGTCCGCGACGTCGGCTCCCTCAACGGCACGTACGTGAACCGGGAGCGGATCGACTCCGCGGTGCTGCGCGCCGGCGACGAGGTGCAGATCGGCAAGTTCCGGATGACCTTCCACCCGAGCCCCGCCGCGCGGTCCGGCGCCCAGCCCGCCGGCCCCGCGCAGTGAGCGCCGCCCGGTCCGCCCGGCACGCGGGCGCGGGCCCGGACGTCGCCGGCGCAGCCACGCGCCCGGCCGCGCCCGACGAGGCGCCCGGGCGTCAGGACGCGCCCGGCCCGTGGCCGCGCGGGCTGTCCCGCGAGGCCAGCATGCGGATCTCGGACGTGCTCGCCGCGCTGCGGATCGAGTTCCCCGCGGTCACCAACTCCAAGCTCCGGTTCCTCGAGGAGCAGGGCCTGGTCGAGCCGGTGCGCACGCCCGCCGGCTACCGGCAGTACAGCCCCGCGGACCTCGAGCGGCTCCGGTACGTGCTGCGCGAGCAGCGGGACCGCTACGTGCCGCTCAAGGTGATCGGCGAGCGCCTGGCCGCGCTCGACGCGGGCGACGAGTCCGAGCCCGTCTCGCTCGTGGTGACCGAGGACGGCGTGCCGCGCTCGGGCGCGACCGACGCGCGGTACACCACCGCCGCCCTGGCCCGCGAGGCGGGCGTCGACGAGCAGCTCGTCGCCGACCTGGTCCAGGCCGGGGTGCTGCGCCCGTCGGCGTCCGGCCACCTGGACGCGTGGGCCAAGGAGGTCGTGCTGGCCGCGGCCGCGCTCGCCGAGCACGGGCTGGAGGCGCGGCACCTGCGGGCGTTCCGCAGCGCGGCCGACCGGCAGCTGGACATGGTCGAGGCCGTGGTCGCGCCGTGGCGGGGGCAGACGTCGGCGTCGGCGCGGGGCCGCGCGAGCACCGTGGCCGCCGAGGTGGGCGAGCTGTGCGCCCGGCTGAACACCGCGCTGGTGCGCGCGGGCGTCGCCGACCTGGCGCCCTGACGCCGCGGGTCCGCGCGCCCGGTGCGCTCTCCGACGGCGCGTCGTAGCGTGGACGCATGCACGAGGACGACCTGGTCCAGCTCGAGGTGCTCGGCGTGCGTCGTCACCCGGGCGACGACGAGCTCGTCGTGCTGCTGCTCGAGCCCGTGGGCGAGCTGATCGTGCCGATCGCGATCGGGCCGACCGAGGCCGGGGCGATCGCGACCGCGCAGGCCGGCGTCGTCCCGCCCCGGCCGATGACGCACGACCTGCTCCGGGACGTGCTGATCGCGCTGGGCACCCGCGTGGTCCAGGTGGAGATCACGGAGCTGGTCGGCGGCGTGTTCCACGCGGCGCTGGTGCTGGGGGAGCGGCGGGTGCGCGTGGACGCCCGCGCCTCGGACGCGATCGCGCTGGCGGTGCGGGTGGGCTGCCCGGTGCTCTGCGCGACCGACGTGCTCGCCGAGGTCGGCGTGGAGGCCGCACCCGTGTCCCCGGAGGAGGCGGACGAGGCCGCCGCGAGCACCACGCCGGACGAGCAGGTGGCGCAGTTCCGGGAGTTCTTGGACAACGTCTCGCCCGACGACTTCGAGCGCGGCGAGCCCGGCGGGAAGGACCGAGGTTCAACCTCAGGTGGAGGGTAAGACACGCCGTGCGCGACACGCCGAGAGGCGCGGGCGTGGCGGTCGTTGACCGCCCCAGGCGGCGGCCCTAGCGTTGCACCCAGAACAGCACAGCACTGCATCTCCCGACACGCCGCCCCGGCGCGCGGGCGCGACGAGTGGAGGACCCCGTGACCGGCACCGAGCAGACAGCGGAGGCGGCAGGCGCCGTCCCGCAGCGGGCGCAGGGACTCCTGTTCGGCGACGACCTCCCGGACCTCGACACCACCACCGGCTACCGCGGCCCGACCGCCTGCCGCGCGGCCGGCATCACGTACCGCCAGCTCGACTACTGGGCCCGCACCGGGCTCGTCGAGCCGTCCGTCCGCCCGGCCACCGGGTCCGGCACGCAGCGGCTGTACTCGTTCCGCGACATCCTGGTGCTCAAGGTCGTCAAGCGGCTGCTCGACACCGGCGTCTCGCTGCAGCAGATCCGCGCCGCGGTCGGCCACCTGCGCGAGCGCGGCGTCGACGACCTCGCCCAGATCACGCTCATGTCCGACGGCGCGAGCGTCTACGAGTGCACCTCCGCCGACGAGGTCATCGACCTGGTCCAGGGCGGCCAGGGCGTGTTCGGCATCGCGGTCGGCCGGGTGTGGCGCGAGGTCGAGGGCACGCTCGCCGAGCTGCCGACCGAGCGCGCCGAGGACGAGGGCGTCGCCGCCCACGCGCACGACGAGCTCGCGGAGCGGCGCCGGGCGCGCACCGCCGGCTGACCCCCGCGCACGACACCGGGACGGCCCGGACCCCACGGGGGTCCGGGCCGTCCTGCGTCCGGGGCGCCGCCGTCCCGGGGCCCCGGCCGCGCCACGCCTTGAGAGTGGAACGTGGTGACCGACACGCCGTCGGCGCTGTCTCTTATACCCATCTCCGAGCCCCCGAAACATGGCGCCTGATCTGGGGGGGGGGTGTTTGTGGTGAGGGGGAGGGGGGGGG
>NZ_JBYTEP010000003.1:0-135994 GCF_058792015.1 Cellulomonas sp. EB106-03-03-XG116 | reverse complement strand
GTGACCGACACGCCGTCGGCGTGTCGGTCACCACGTTCCACTCTCGAGGCTGCGGGTGGGGCGGTGTCGGGCGCGCGGGTGGTGGGTTGGGCCGGCCGGGTCCGGGGTCAGGCCGGGGGCGGGAGGCGGAGGGTCGCCACGACCGGGTCGTGGTCCGACGGGTGGTGGCCGCCCGGGCGGGCGTCGAGCACCGCGTACGACTCGACCACCACGTCGGGGCTCACCAGCACGTGGTCGATCCGCTGCCGGGGTGCGTCCCCGGGGACCGGCGCGTCCGGGTCGAGCAGCTGCGTGAACGTGGTCGGCGGACCGACCGGAGACGTCGCGCTCGTCTCGCGGGCGTCCAGCAACCCACCACCGAGCAGCACCCGGAGCGGCTCCGACCCCGGCTCGGCGTTGAGGTCGCCGGTGAGCACGACCGGGCCGCCCTCGGCGACGACCGCGGCGCGTTCGAGCAGCAGCCGCGCCGACTCGACCCGGGCCCGCGCCCCCTCGTGGTCGAGGTGCGCGTTGAGCAGCGCGAACGTCGACCCGGTCGCGAGGTCGCGGAACCGCGCCCAGGTGCACAGCCGGCGGTACGTCGGCGCGTCCCACCCGGTGCTCGGCACGTCGGGGGTGGGGGAGAGCCAGAAGTCCCCGGTCGCGAGCACCGCCAGGCGCGCGGTCCGGTAGAGGACCGCCGAGTGCTCCCCGGCGGTCCCGCCGTCCCGCGACCGCCCGACGGCGGCGAACCCCGTGCCGTCCGTCAGCGCCGCGAGGTGGGCGGTGGTGCCCTCCTGGGTGCCGAGGACGTCGACGTGGTCCAGCGCCGCGCGGACCAGCGGCGCGCGGTCGTACGTCCGGGTGGCCGGCCAGTGCGCGACCCACAGGTTGTACGTGCCGACGCGCAGCGCCGCCGTCACGGCCGGGTGCCGGCCGGCGTCGTCACCTCGACGACCGACGCGCCGTCGAGCAGCGCCAGGTCGAGCGCGGCGCTCGGCCACCGGTAGGGGTGCGAAACCGGCGTGGTCGGGACGTGCCGGCCGTCGACGCGGACCGCGACGGACGTGGCCGCCGGGTCGACCCGGTACCGCACCGTCCGCCGGGCGCCGGCCAGGTCGAGCGCGACCTCCAGCCCGTCGTCCTCCGCGGCCAGGGTCGGGCCGACGACGAGCACGTCGCGGCGCTCGTCCAGGCCCAGCAGCCCGTGCAGCACCTGGCGCAGGTAGATCCCGGGGCCCGAGGAGTACACCCGCCAGCCGTCGGCGGTGAGCACCTCGCCGGTGCGGAGCAGCTCGAAGTCCCGCGCCGCGGTGTACCGGTCGGGGAAGGCGGCGTCCGACGACGAGGTGTAGCAGGTCCGCTGCCGGGGCAGGGCGCTCGGCACCCGCTCGCGCATCCCGATCGGGGACAGCCGGAGCAGCTCGTCGGCGACGTCCGCCCGCCCGAGCGCGGCCAGCGCCTCGGCCCACCGGATGTGCGCGTGCGCGTACATGAGCCCGACCTCGCGCCCGAAGAAGGCCGCCTGCTCGGCACGCCGGAACGACTCCGTCTCGCCGTCTGCGAACCGGGTCGGCCGGTCCGTCAGCCGCACGCCGTCGGGGAACAGCAGGTGCTCCCGGACGATCGCCTCGTGCCGGTCGGCCTCGTCCTGGTCGAGGACCCCGGCGAGCACGAGCTGCGTCATCGGGATCAGTCGGTAGGTCAGGCCGGTGGACGTGTCGCGCGGGTGGATGACCGGGGTCGCCACGCCGTCGACGACCGTGACGAACCCGGCCGCGACCCCGTCCGGCAGCATGTGCCGGCGCAGGTCCGCCGCGATCGCGGACCCGAGCGCGTCCATGCGGGCGACCAGGCCCGCCGCGGCGGGGGCGGCGCGCAGCTGCTCGGCGGCGAGCTCCAGCGCCTGGACGGCGAGCGCAGTGGTCCACGTCGAGGCCATCGACGCGCGCATCTCGGAGCGGGCGGGCTGCAGGGTGTCGTCCCAGTCCCCGTCGCCGTACGCGGGCAGCGAGGTGCCGGGCACCAGGTCGGTCTCCAGGTGCCGGACCAGGGCGTCGAGGTGGTCGGCCACGGTCGCGGGCTCGCCGGTGCGGAACGGCACCGGCGCGTCCAGCACGCCCACGTCGCCCGACGCCCGCAGGTACTGGCCCAGCGCGAACAGCGGCCAGTGCACGACGTCGCCGTGCGCGTGCTCCTGGAGGATCTCGGCGTACGCGTCGAACATGAACCACTGCGGGAACGTGCCGTCGACGGCCTGCGACCCGAGCACCCGCAGCACGACGTCCCGGCAGCCGTCGAGGCGACCCGCGGCCAGCAGCAGCTCGAACGGCCCCTGGCAGACGTCGCGGGTGCCCCACGCCGCGCCCTGGTACTGCTCGAGGCCGTGCGGCACCAGGTAGTGCACGCGCGCGTCGTTCGCCCACCACGGCAGCAGGGTCTCGAGCTCCGCGAGCCGCGAGCCCTCCGCCACGGCGAGCCCGCGGGTCAGTCGGCCGAGGGTGGCGCGGTGGCCCGCCGCCTCGCGCTCGGCGTCGAGCCCGCGCGCCACGACGTCGAGGGCCAGGTCCGCGGCGGCCCGCCCGCCGTCCCGGTCGGCCGTGGTCGCGATCCGCAGCGCCGCGCCCGGGCCGGCGGTGCCGCGCACGGTCACCACCGAGGTCCCGCGCGGCGCCCCGTCCGCGTACAGCGGGTCGTCGCCGGCGATGTCCGCGCCCGGGGTCGCGGCCAGCACGTAGGCGAGGCCGGGGTGGTGCCGGCGCGTGGCGGTGTCCTCGTCGGCCACCAGCACGACCGCGCCGTCCTCCGCACGCGCCTGCCACGCGCCGCCGCCGAGCTCGACCTCGGTGGTGACGAGCACGTCGACGGGGGCCGAGGCGAGCACCTCGAGCAGCAGCGCGTCCCGCGACGCGTCCGCCACCGTGCGCACCTCGAGCCGGACGCCCGGCAGGTCGTAGACCCAGCGGGCCTCCCCGACGTCGAGCACGAACGCCGAGGGGGCCCCGAGCAGCCGCCAGGCGCCGTCGACGTCGACCAGCACCCGGACGCCGTTGGCCCGCAGCAGGTTGAGGTGGTTCCGGTGCACCGTCGTCAGGGTGTCGAAGCTGGTGTTGCCGAGCACGGTGTGCGAGCCGAACACGCCGTGCGCGAAGACGGTGGTCGACAGCACGGCGCGGTCGGGGCTCAGCGAGTCGCCGGCGAGCAGCACGTGGCCGTGCGGGCGCAGCAGGTCGCGGTCCTTCTCCCCCCGGACGACGTGGGCGCCGGCGGGGGTGAAGGACGACAGCACGCGGCCGGTCGCGTCGTGCTCGACGTGCCGGGCGCCGTCCGCCCCGCCGAGCGCCAGCAGGTCGGCGTCCGCGAGCGGCGCGCCACCGAGCAGCGGCGCGGTGGCCAGCAGGGAGCGCGCGGCGGCGGAGTCGACCGGGACGCCGCCCCCGCCGGCCGCGGCCGCCGCGTCGGCCAGCGCCACCAGCGCGGGCACCTCGGCCTCGACGTCGGGCAGCGCGGCGAGCACGGCGCCGCGGCGGTCGTCCCAGTACCGGCCCACGACGTGCAGGACCAGCGGCTCGGCCAGCGTCGAGGCCCGGGACAGCAGCCCCGCCATCGCCATCTCGTGCTGCCGGACCCGGTCGGGCCACGGGGCCCCGGACAGGAACGCCGGGGTGACGCCGGCGCGCGCCGGGGGCCCGTAGAGGTCGAACCCGTCGGTCCCGGCGGCGACGGAGCCCTCGGCGATCGCGAGCGCGAACAGCGGCAGCGCGGGGGCCGAGGTCATCGTCTGCCGGGACAGCACCACCGTGCCCAGCGCCGCGGACTCCGCGAGCCGGTGCGCCACGTACTGCGAGACGTACGGCTCGGAGGAGGAGGCGGCCTGCTCCGGCGCGAGCGAGAGGTCCTGCGTGGCGGCGACGTCCCACGTCGCGCCCTCCGCGCCGTCCTCGGAGCGCGAGAGCGCGATCCGCCACACCAGCGCCGTCCGCGCGGGGTCGAGCGCCAGGTCGACGGTCCACGCCGCGCCGAGGCCCGCGCCCGTCCACCGCACGGCGCCCTCGCCGGCCCGCCAGGACGCGCCCGACCGGCTGCCGGTCAGCGGTACGTGCGTGACCGTCCCGTCGGCACCGGTCCGGCGCAGGAACGGCCCGGCGATCCCGGCGTCGTGCGCGCCGATCCGGTACTGGTTGATCAGGCGCCCGCCGGGCGCGGTGATCCCGGCGACGTCGCCGGCGGGCGTGATCCGGACGGCGAGGCCGCCGCCGGCCTCGACCGTGCGGGTGCGGTCGGTGCGGTCCCGGTGCAGGCGGGTCAGGGTGTCAGACATGGTGGGAGTCCCCGGGGTCGAGCGGTCGGGTGGTCGTCGTCGGGCGCAGGAACCGCGCGACCGCGTCGCGCAGCATCCCCGCGGTGGTGCGGTACCAGAGCCACACCCACACGCCTCCGATCAGGACGAGGAGCAGGTCGGAGGCCGCAGCCGCGACGGCGACCGCCCCGGCCAGGAGCGCGAGCGTCCCCAGCGAGGCGCGCCACCGCGCGACGAGGTAGTAGGCGCCCGCCTGCCAGGCGGCGGCGAGCGGGAGGCGGAAGAACGTGCGCAGCGCGAGCGCGTGCAGCGCCACGAGCACCAGCAGCACGGCGGCGCCCGGCGCGAGCCCGGCGACCAGCGCGGGGACGCCGGAGGACCGGGCGCCCGCGCCGACGACCGCGACCAGGCCGGCGACCAGGCACACCGGCGCCGAGACGGCGAGCGCCTCGCGCCAGCCGAGCCGGTAGCCGCGGCCGAACGCCCGCGGCAGCGGGACGCCCGGATCGACGTAGTGCTGGCGCACCGCGTACAGCCCGGCCGACAGCGCGGGACCCGCCGGGACGGCCGCGAGCGCGACCAGCCAGGCGAGCGACGGGTCCGGGCGCAGCAGCAGCGCGAGCGCGACCAGCGGCAGGTTCGCCGCGGCGAGCAGGGCCGACAGCCCGGCGCCCCAGGCGAACCCGGCCACGGCGCGCCCGAACGGGCCGTCGCCCACCTCGTCGCCGCGGCGGCCCGGGTGGGCGTCGTCGCGGTCGCGGGGCGTGACCGGGAAGGTCGCCGGGTCGACCGGGCGCGCGAGGTCGTCGGCCGGTGTCGGGTCGTCGGACCATCCGGCGACCGCGTCAGCGGCGCTCACGCGCCCGCCCCGTCCGTCACCCGGAACGACGCGCGCACCAGGTCCCGCGGCCGGCTGCTCGGGCCGACGAGCAGCTCGAAGTCCCCGGGCTCCACCACGCGGCGCCCGGCGGCGTCCACGATCGAGCAGTCCGCCGCCGGCAGCACGAGCGGCACCGTGACGGACTCGCCCGGCGCGAGCGCGACCTGGGTGAACGCCTTCAGCTCCCGGTCCGCCCAGGACGCCGACGTCACGAGATCCCGGACGTACACCTGCACCGTCTCCAGCGCGGGCCGCCCGCCGGTGTTGGTCACCGTCACGCGCGCCCGGACGGTGCCGTCGACGGGCACCTCGGCGGTGTCGACCACGAGGTCGGCGTACTCGACGGTCGTGTACGACAGACCCTCGCCGAACGCGAACGCCGGGTCCTGCGTGAGGTCGGCGTACCGCACCCCGTGCTGGCCCCGGACCTGGTTGTAGTAGATCGGCTGCTGCCCGACGTGCCGGGCGAACGAGATCGGCAGCCGCCCGCTGGGCTCGATCCGCCCGAGCAGCAGGTCCGCCAGCGCGCGCCCGCCGGTCATGCCGGGGTGCGCCGTCCAGACCAGCGCGTCCGCCGCGAGGGCGGCGGGCGGCAGCACCAGCGGCTTCGAGGCCTGCAGCACGACGACGAGCGGCGTCCCGGTGGCCGCGACGGCCTCCAGCAGCGCCACCTGCCCGCCCAGCAGCTCCAGCGTCGCGGTCGAGGTGCCCTCGCCGACCAGCTCGATCCGGTCGCCGACCACCGCCACGACCACGTCGGCGTCCCTTGCCGCCGCGACCGCCGCCTCGAGCTGGTCGGGGTCGACCGGCGCCGGCGCCACGACCTGCGGCCGGGGCTGCCCGTCCGGGAAGTACGGGCCCTCGGGGTCGTCCTCGTGCGTGAGGATGTCGGCGCCGGGGGAGTAGGTGACCGTCCAGCCGTCCGGCACCCCGTCGCGGAGACCGTCGAGCACGGTGGTGATCATGTCGCGGGGCTGCCCGTGCGCCATCCACGCGACCTGGCCCGAGGACCCGGCCCAGTCGCCGAGCTGGGTCTGCGGGTCGTCCGCGAGCGGGCCGACGACGGCGACCCGCTGCGGACGCTCCTCGGTCGCCCCGCCCGCCAGCGGCAGCACGCCGGAGTTCCGCAGCAGCACCAGCGACCGCCGGGTCAGCTCCAGGTTGAGGTCCTGGTGCGACCCGACGACCGCGGCCATCGTCGCGGGGTCCGGCCGGCGGCGGTCCTCGAACAGCCCGAGCTCGAACTTGAGCGTGAGGATCCGGGACACCGCCGCGTCGAGGTCGGCCTCCGCGACGAGCCCGCGGGCCACCGCCTCCTGCGCGCCCTCGAAGAACCCGGCGGTCGTCATGATCATGTCGTTGCCCGCCCGGACCGCCGCGGCGGACGCGTGCACGTGGTCGGGCTGCACCTGCTGCTCCCAGACCATGCGCCCGACGTTGTCCCAGTCGGTCACGAGCATGCCGGTGTAGCCCCACTCGCCGCGCAGCACGTCGGAGAGCAGCCAGTCGTTGACGGTGATCGGGACCCCGTCGATCGTCTGGTAGCCGAGCATGAACGTGCCGCAGCCCTCGCGGGCCACCCGCTCGAACGGCGGCAGGAACCAGGACCGGAGCTTCCGGGGCGACAGGTCCGCCTCGGACGCGTCCCGGCCGCCCTGGGTCTCGGAGTACCCCGCGAAGTGCTTGGCGGTCGCGAGCACCGCCGTCGGGTCCGCGAGGCCGGTCCCCTGGTACCCGCGGACCGCGGCGCTGCCGAGCTCGCCGATGAGGAACGGGTCCTCGCCGAACGTCTCGTCCACGCGTCCCCACCGCAGGTCCCGGGCGACGCACAGCACCGGGGAGAAGGTCCAGTGCAGGCCGGTCGCGGCGGCCTCGACCGCGGTGGCGCGCGCCATCCGCTCGACCAGCGCGGGCGACCAGGTCGCCGCCATGCCGAGCTGGGTCGGGAAGATCGTCGCGCCGTCGCAGAACGAGTGGCCGTGGATGGCGTCGTCGCCGACCAGCAGCGGGATCCGCAGCCGGGTCTGCTCGGTGAGGTCGTGCGCCTCGGCCACCAGCTCGGGCGTCGGGTGCAGGATCGAGCCGACGTGCTTCTCCAGCACCTGCTCCTTCAGGCCGTCCGGGGCCGAGAGCTGCATCATCTGCCCGACCTTCTCGGCGAGCGTCATGCGCGCGAGCAGGTCGGCGACGCGGTCGGCGACGGGCAGGGCGGGGTCCAGGTAGTCCACGGTGCTCCTACTTGATGCCGGTCATGGCGATGCCCTGCACGAAGTGCTTCTGCATGGCGATGAACACCGCGAGGACCGGCACGATGATGAGGACGGAGCCGGCCATCTGGAGGCCGAACTCGGCGCCCTTGTCGCCGGTCGGGCTGGTGTACAGCGCGAGGGCGACGGGCAGGGTGTACAGCGAGTCGCGCTGGGACACGATGAGCGGCCACAGGAAGCCGTTCCACGAGCCCATGAAGGTGAAGATCGCGAGCGTCGCCAGCGGCGCGCGGCACAGCGGCATCACGATCCGCGCGAAGATCCGGAACTCGCCGGCGCCGTCGATGCGCGCCGCGTCGAGCAGGGAGTCGGGGATCTCCAGCATGAACTGCCGCATGAGGAAGACGCCGAACGCGCCGACCATGCCGGGCAGGATCATGCCCCAGTAGGTGCCGACCATGTTGAGGTTCGCGACCAGCACGAACTGCGGGATCAGCGTGACGATGCCCGGCACGAACATGGTCCCCAGCACGACGGTGATGAGCACCTTCTTGCCCGGGAACTCCAGCTTGGCGAGCGCCCAGCCGACCATCGAGCAGAACAGCAGCGTGGTGGCGACCGAGACGACGGCCAGGAACACCGAGTTGACGAAGTACCGCGTCATGTCGAACTCGAAGAACCAGGCGCGGAAGTTGTCGAGCGTCGGCGCCTGCGGCCACCAGGTGATGGGCCGGCGCATGATCTCGGCGTTGGTCTTGAACGCGCCGAGGATCATCCAGACGAACGGCAGCAGGGTCCCGGCGAGGCCGACCGACAGGACGGCGAGCAGGGCGATCCGGCCCGGCGTGGGGCGGCGGCGACGGCGCTGCCGCACGACGGGCGCGATCGGCACGGCGGTCGTCGCCGGCGCGAGGGGGGTCGAGGTGCTCATGGTCATGTCCTCTGCCGGAAGAACCGGAACTGGATGATGGCGAAGATGCTGATGATCGCGAACAGCCCGTACGCGCCGGCCGCGCCCACGGAGTAGTTGCCCCACTGGAACTGGTTGAACACGTACAGCGCGATGGACGTCGTCGACTGCAGCGGACCGCCGTTGGTCATGACGAACGGCTCGTCGAAGAACTGCATGAAGCCGGTCGTGGTGAGGATCGCGTTGAGCAGGATCGTCGGC
Organism: Cellulomonas sp. EB106-03-03-XG116; assembly: GCF_058792015.1. Taxonomy (NCBI): domain Bacteria; kingdom Bacillati; phylum Actinomycetota; class Actinomycetes; order Micrococcales; family Cellulomonadaceae; genus Cellulomonas; species Cellulomonas sp. EB106-03-03-XG116. Next base: position 127,457 of record NZ_JBYTEP010000003.1, on the reverse strand, counting down.
ATCATCATCGGGATGGTGATGCGGAAGAACCGCTGGACCGTCGAGGCGCCGTCCATCATCGCCGCCTCCTTGACGTCGGAGGGGATGGCCTGCAGGCCCGCGAGGAAGATCACCATGCTCGAGCCGATGCTGCGCCACACGGCCATGAGCGTCAGGGCCGGCAGCGCGGTGCGGGTGTCGCCGAGCCAGTTCGGCCCGTCGATGCCGATGTCGGCGAGCAGCGAGTTGATGAGGCCGTTCGGCTGGTACATGATCCGCCACACCACCGCGACGGCGACGATCGTCGTCACCACGGGCGTGTAGTAGCCGACCCGGAAGAACGTCGCGGCGCGGCGGCCGAGCGCGTTCAGCATGACCGCGAGCACCAGGGCCGAGAACAGCGACAGCGGGACGCCGACGACCACGAAGCCGAGCGTGTTGCGCAGGGCCCGCAGGAACGTCGTGTCGGACAGCACCTCGGCGAAGTTCCCGAGCCCGACGAAGTCGACGGCGAACGGCGTGCGGATGTCGTTGACCCGCAGGTCGGTGAAGGCCATCCCGAACGAGCTGAGCAGCGGGACGAGCCCGAACACGCCGAACGACAGGACGAACGGCGCGGCGAACAGCCAGGCGACGACGGCGGTCCGGCGGCGCCGGGCGGCCAGGGAGACGCTCTTCCCCGGCCGCCGCGACGTCGCGGGCGGCGTCTGCCGCTCGATGGTGGTGCTGGTCACCAGCCGAAGCCGATCTGGTCGGCCTGGTCCTGGATGGCCTTCGCGGCCTCCTCCGACGTGACCTCGCCGTGCGCGACGCGCTCGGCGTAGATGCCGATCTGCTCGGCGATCTGCGACCACGACGGGTAGCTCGGGGTCTCGACGGTGTTCGGCATCTGCTCCTTGAGCACCGACATCACCGGGCTTTCGTCGATCGGCGCGTACTCGGCCGACTCGACGCGGGACGGGAACGAGCCCGCGAGGTCGAACAGCGACTTCTGCTGCGCGTCCTCGAGCAGCCACTGCAGGAACAGCCAGGAGGAGTCCTGGTTGTCGGACGACGCGAACACGCCGAGGTTGCCGCCGCCGATGTACGAGTCGTTGTTCGCGGAGCCCGCCGGCAGCGGGACGTAGCCGATCGAGTCCTCGGTGAAGCCCTCGGGCGCGGCGCCGGTGTCGATCAGGTCCTGGTACGTGCCGACCATCCACGGGCCCGAGATCAGCAGCGGGGAGCCGCCGTTCTCGAACGTGGCCTCGGTCTCGGAGAGCGGCGCCTCGCCGCGGTCGAAGAAGCCCTTGTAGAAGTCGAGCGCCTCGACGAACTCGGGGGTGTCGAACGTCCAGGAGTCGCCGTCGCTGACCGCGCCGCCGGCCTGCGACACGAACGGCACGATGACCTGCGCCGGGTTCTCGATCGGGCGGGGGAGGCTCAGCCCGAACTCGCCGCCGGGGCGGGCGGCGAGCGCGCCGCTGAGCTCCTCGAGCTCGTCCCAGGTGGTCGGGGCGTCGTAGCCGAGCTCGGCCGCCAGGTCCGCGCGGTAGAACAGGAACCGGGTCTCGACGTACCAGGGCACCGAGTACTGCGCGTCCTCGCCGGTCACGGACGCGACCGCGGCGGGGTAGAAGTCGTCCTCGTCGAACACGCCCTCGGGGACCGGCGCGAGGCCGCCCATGGCGATGACCGAGGCGGTCTGGTCGGCGCCGGTCATCACGATGTCCGGGCCCGTGCCCGAGGCCACCGCCGTCTGGTTCATCGTGATGATCTCGCCCCAGGGCACCTCGGTGACCTTGATCGAGGCGTCCGGGTTGTCCTCGGTGAACTGCTCGCCGAGGGTGCGCAGCGCGTCGCCGTTGCCGGCCGCGGCCCAGATCTCGATCTCCCCGGTGGCCTCCTCGGCGACCGAGCCGGCCTCGGCGGAGCCGCCACCGGCGTCGTCCGACCGGCCGCAGGCCGCGACCGGCGCGAGCGCCAGGGTGGTGACGGTGGCGGCGACGAGGGCGCGCCGCACGGTACGTCGGGTCATGTGTTCCTCCTTGAACGGGCGTCTGCGCCCGCGCCACGGCGCGCGGGTCGGCCTGCGCCAGCGCTGGCTCGAATGCGTGTAATGCGCATTACAAGAACCGGAATCTAAGCGTGTAGACTGGCGCTGTCAACCCGGTCCTGGGCGCGGCGCACCCGCTCGCCGCCACTCGCCGTCGAGGAGTTCCCGCGTGGCCCGCCGACCCACCGTGTACGACGTCGCCGAGCGCGCCGGGGTGTCCATCACGACCGTCTCGTTCGCGTTCCGGCAGCCCGGGCGCGTCGCCGCCGGCACCCGCCGGGCGGTCATGGACGCCGCCCGCGAGCTCGGCTACGTCCCGTCCGCCAGCGCCCGCGGCCTCGCCCACGGGGCCACCGGGGCGTTCGGCCTGTACTCGTTCGACATGATGCTGGCCGACGCCGACGGGGCCGCCGCGCCGGTGCCGCTCGAGGCCGCGGCCGTCCCCGAGGGCGACCCGCGGGTGTTCCCGCTCTACGTCGACGAGGTCGAGCGCGGCTTCGCGCTGGAGTGCCGGGAGAACGGGCGCGCCCTGCTGCTGGCCTCCGGCGCGCCCAGTGGCGCCGCGATGTACGACATCGCCGGGCGGGTGGACGGGCTCGCGATCTTCCCGGGCACCCACAGCCTGGACGCGGTGCACGCCATCGCGCAGTCGGTCCCGCTGGTCGCGTTCAACACGCCCGGCACGGACGCGTCGTTCAGCCACGTCGCGGTCGACAACCGCGCGGCGATGACCGGCCTGGTCGAGCACCTGGTGCGCGTGCACGGCGTGCGCGACCTGGCGTTCGTCGGGGAGGGGTCGATGTACGACTTCGCCGAGCGGCTCGCCGGGTTCCGGGACGCGGTCGCGGCGCTGCTGCCGGACCGTCCCGCGCCCGGCCCCGGGCACGAGGGGCTGGCATCCACCGAGTGGCTCGCCGCGCTCACCGACCTGGCCGCCGCCGACCGGCTCCCGGAGGCGCTGGTCTGCCAGAGCGACCAGGCGGCGCTCGTGGTGCTCGACGTGCTCGCGGAGCACGGCGTCGACGTGCCGGGGCGGGTCCGGGTGACGGGGTTCGACGGCATCCTCGCCGGCCGGCTCACGACACCCGCGCTCACGACGGTGCGGCAGCCGTTCGAGCACATGGGGCGCACCGCCGTGCAGCTGCTGCAGGAGCGGGTCGCGGACCCCGGCGCCGCGTCGCAGTTCCGGACGCTGCCGACCCGGCTGATCCCGCGCGCCAGCTGCGGCTGCGCGGGCGGGGCGCCCGCCGCGGGCTGAGCGTCAGGTGCGCGGCGCCCGCAGCGCGCGGTCCAGCAGCTCCTCGAACGCCCCCGCGACCTCGCGCGCGCCGGCGCCCGGCCACGCGTGCACCGGCTGCGCCGCGCCCTGCGCCTGCTGCAGCGCCGCGCGCTCGGGCACGAAGGGCGTGAGCACCAGGGGGCCGTACAGCCCGCGCAGCTCGTCGAGCCGGAACGCCTGCTCGACCGACCGCGCCTTGACCCGGTTCACGACCACGCCCAGCGGCTGGAGCTGACCCGCGGGACCGCGGCGGAGGTCGTCGATGGTCCTCATCGCGCGCCCGACCGCCGTGACCGAGAACAGCCCGGGCTCGGTCACGACGACCGCGCGGTCGCAGGCCGTCAGGCCGGTGCGGGTCAGGCCGCCGAGCGACGGCGGGCAGTCGACCAGGACCAGGTCGTAGTCGTGCACCCAGGCCAGGGCGAACCGCAGCCGGTCGACGTCCGCGTCCGCGCCGTCGTAGGCGTCGTGCCGCGAGGACGCGGCCGAGCCGACCAGCACGTCCAGGCCGGCCTCGGCCCAGGCGCTGGGCGCCGTGGCGGCGGCGATCGTCTCCGCGGTGGGGGAGTCGAGCACCCCGGCGACGTCGGCCTCGGCGGCGCCGGTCGCCAGCGCGAGCGTGCTGTCGCCCTGCGGGTCGAGGTCCACCACCAGCGTGCGCAGCCCGCGCTCCAGCGCGGCGGACGCCAGCCCGAGCGTCACCGATGTCTTCCCCACGCCGCCCTTGAGCGAGCACACTCCCAGCACCAGCACGGGGCACACGGTAACGGGCCGTCACCGGTTCGCGGAATCACGTCCGCCCCGCCGGACCGCCCGGCTCGACGCCGCGCCCACCTGGGGTGATGCTGACCCCATGACCGACAGCACCCCCGCCCGCGCCACCGAGATCACCCACTGGGGCCACGCCTGCGTCCGCCTGGAGCGCGACGGCAGGCGCCTGGTGCTCGACCCGGGCTCGTTCAGCGACCCGTCCGTCCTCGACGACGCCGACGCGGTCCTCGTCACCCACGACCACGTCGACCACGTGGACGTCGCGCGCCTCGCCGCCGCTCTGGGGGCGCGACCGGGCCTGCTCGTGCGGGCGCCCGCGGGCGTGGTCGCGCAGCTCACCGAGGCCGGCGCGCCCGCGGACCGGGTGCACGCCGCGGCCGACGGGGACGCGTTCGACGCCGCCGGGTTCTCCGTCCGCGCCGTCGGCGAGTGGCACGCCGTGATCCACCCGGACGTGCCCCGCGCGCACAACGTCGCGTACCTGGTCGACGGTGCGCTGCTGCACCCGGGCGACTCGTTCACGCCGCCGCCCGCCGGGACCGCGGTCGACCTGCTGCTGGTGCCGGTCGCCGGGCCGTGGCTCAAGCTCGCCGAGTCGATCGACTACGTCCGGGCCGTGCGGCCGCGGGTGGCCGCGCCGATCCACGACGCGATCCTGTCCGACCCGGGCCGCGCGCTGGCCGACCGCCTGGTCGGCGGCATGGGCGGCGCGGGGGAGTACGTGCGCATCGCCGCGGGCGCCCCGTACACCTGGACCCCGGGCGCCTGACCGGCGTCCGGGTCAGGCCGGCGGGGCGGTCGAGCCGCGGCGGACCAGGGACGTCGGCAGCCGCACGTGCGGGTCCGGCGCCTCGCCGCCGTCGAGCAGCGCGGTGAGCAGCGCGATCGCGGCCGCGCCCATGCGCTGGATCGGCTGGTGCACCGTCGTGAGCGGCGGGTCCGTCTGCGCGGACTCCGGGATGTCGTCGAACCCGATGACCGACAGGTCGCGCGGCACGGCCAGCCCGAGCTCGCGCGCGACCTCGATCGTCGCGATCGCCGAGAGGTCGTTGGCCGCGAACACCGCGGTCGGGCGGTCCGGGAGGCTGAGCAGCTCGCGCGCCGGCTCCCGCGTCGGCTCCTTGCGGTAGTCGCCCTCGCGGACCAGCACCTCGTCGACGGCCACCCCCGCGGCGGCCATCGCCCGCCGGAACCCCTGCTCGCGCAGGCGGGACGACTCCAGGTCGGGACGGCCGCCGACGAACGCGATCCGCCGGTGCCCGAGGCCCAGCAGGTGCTCCGTCCCGAGCACCGCGCCGGCGAGGTTGTCCGAGTCGACGGTCGGCAGGCCGGTCGGGCCGGTGTGCGGGTCGATCGCGACGACCGGCACCCCGGCGTCGGCCTCCACCACGGTCGGGGTGACCAGCACGGCCCCGTCGATCAGGGTGCCGCTGAGCCGCGACAGGTAGCGCCGCTCCCAGCCGGCCCCGCGCCCGTGCAGACCGCCGGTGTAGGCGAGCAGCTCGTAGCCGGAGTCGGAGTCCGCGAGCGCCGCCGCCGCGCCCTTGAGGATCTCGGCGGAGAACGGCTCGAACTCCGCGACCAGGATCCCGAGCACGTGCGTGCGGTGCGACCGGAGGCTGCGCGCGACCAGGCTCGACTCGTACCCGAGCCGGTCGATGACCTCCATGACCCGGGTCGAGGTCGCCTGCGCCACCCCGTACCGGCCGTTGATGACCTTCGACACCGTCGCGACGGAGACGCCCGCGTCCCGCGCCACGTCGGTGATGGTCACTCGCTGCCCCATGCCGGGGATCGTAGCCGCGCGCGGGGCCCGGCCAGGCGCGATCCGCGCCGCCGCCGGTGCGCCGGGGTCAGCGGCGGCGGTCGGCGCCGGTCGCGACGTGCGCCGCGGGGTCCATCGCGAGCCGCAGCGCGACGTCGAGCGGGAGGCGCGTGCGGGCCCGGCTGCGCCGCGCGAGGATCGCGGCGCGCTGCCGGGCGCGGGCGTCGTCGAGGCGGTGCGGTCGGTCCTGGGCCATGCCCCCACTGTGCCCCGGCGCGCTGGCCTGCGGCATCGGCCCCGGGGTGGAGATCCGCGTACGCCGGTCGGTGGACCCGGGTCCCGGTCCCGGCGCCCACGGCGCGCCCGGTCGCGGCCCTGGTCGGCGCCCCGTACCGTCCCCGGCAGACGGACACCGGGAAGGGGTGGGGCGGGCACATGTGGTTCCGACGACGGAGGACGACGGCGCCGAGCGGCGGGGACGCCGTGCGCGCGGCGGAGGTCGCCCGCGACGACGCCGGACGCGGACCGGGCGCCGGCGCGCTGTGGGCGGACGGCTTCGGCCGGATCGGCACCCGCTCCGTGCAGGTCCTGGCGCTCCTGGCCCTGGTCACCGTCGCGGTGTTCGCGATCACCCGGCTGACGCTCGTCGTGGTGCCGGTGCTCATCGCGCTCGTGCTCGCCTCCGCGATCCACCCGCTGGTGTCCTGGCTCCGCCGGCACCGGCTGCCGTCGATCGCCGCCACCTGGATCGCGCTGGTGCTGATCGTCGGCGTGCTCGGCGGCGTCATCACCGCGGTCGTCTACTCGGTGATCCACCAGTGGGACGACCTCGCGGACCAGGCGGTCGCCGGCTTCGGGGAGCTGCAGGACTCGCTGACCGGGCTGCCGATCCAGATCACCGACGACCAGATCGCCGACGCGCGCACCGCGGTGACCGACTTCCTCACGTCGAGCAGCTTCGGCGCGGGCGCCATCGCCGGCGTGTCGGCGACGGCGAACTTCCTCACCGGGTTCGTGCTCATGGTCGTGGTGCTGTTCTTCTTCCTCAAGGACGGCCCGACCATCTGGGAGTTCCTGCTCCGCCCCTTCGAGGGCGAGCGCTACCGCCGCGGGAAGCGCGTCGGCGGGCGCGTCGTGTCGACGATGGGCGGCTACGTGCGCGGCACGGCGATCGTCGCCGCCGTCGACGCGATCGGCATCGGCGTCGGCCTGGTGATCATGGGCGTCCCGCTCGCGATCCCGCTGTCGGTGCTCGTGTTCCTGCTGGCGTTCATCCCGCTCGTGGGCGCGACCCTGGCCGGTGCGCTGGCGGCGCTCGTCACGCTGGTGGCGCTCGGGCCGGTCGAGGCGCTGATCGTGGTCGGCATCGTGATCCTCGTGAACCAGCTGGAGGGCAACTTCCTGCAGCCGGTCGTCATGGCCCGGTCGCTGGCGCTGCACCCGCTGGTGATCCTGGTCGCCCTGACCATCGGCACCGTGCTCGCGGGCATCACCGGCGCCGTGCTCGCTGTGCCGATCGCCGCGTCCATCTGGGGCGCGATCCAGGTGTGGAACGGCCCGCAGGAGCCGGCGCGCCCGGCGCAGCAGAAGCGCCGCGAGGTCACGGAGGGGCGCTGAGGCGGCGGGCCCCGGGCTCAGCCCGGGGTGCGCCAGACCGAGACGTGCGACGTGCTCTCCGCGGTGAACGGGGCCTGCGCGAAGTCCGCCCACCGCTCGGTGCGGCGCAGGCCCGCGATCCGGGCCATCAGGTCCAGCTCCGCCGGCCAGGCGTACCGGTGCGGCGACCGCCCGGTGGTCACCGACCCGTCGGGCTCCACCGTGTAGTGGTGCGACACCAGCCGCTGCTCGGCCACGTCGTACCGGTCGAACCCGAGGTGCGCGTCGCTGACGTCGAACGGCAGCGCCACCTCGCCCGGCGGGAGCCGGCGCAGCTGCGGCACGAACACCTCGCACACGAACGCCCCGCCGGGCTCCAGGTGCCGGGCGGCGTTCTCGAAGCACGCGACCTGGGCGTCCTGGGTCATCAGGTTCGTGATCCCGTTGAACACCAGGTACACGAGCCGGAACCGCCCTGGCGCCGTCGCCGTCGTCATGTCGCCGATCGTCACGGGCACCCGGTCCGCCCCGGGCTTGGCGGCGAGCCGGGCGGCCATCGGCTCGGAAAGCTCGATGCCGGCGACCGGCACCCCGCGGTCGGCCAGCGCCAGCGCGACGCGCCCGGTGCCGACCGCGAGCTCGAGCGCACGCCCGCCGTCGGCGCGCGCCGCCAGGAAGTCCACCGTCGGCCCCAGCACGTCGGGGGCGAACATCGCGGCGCTCGACTCGTCGTAGCGCGCGGCGACCTGCTCGGTCCAGATGTCCTCGTCGGTCACGCCGTCGAGGCTCCCACCGCGGCGACGTGCCGGGCCAGGGAATAGCGGTCGGGCGCGCGGCCGTGTTGAGTAGGACGCGTCACCGACGACGACGCCGGGAGGAGCCCCGCATGGACGTGCACCAGCTCGCGCAGGAGCAGATCGACCTCGCCCACCAGGACCCGCACGGCCGGAGCGCCCAGATCGTGGTGCACGACGGACCGCTCCGGCAGACCGTCATCGCGCTGCGCACCGGCACCCGGCTCGCCGAGCACAACTCGCCGCCCGCGGGCAGCATCCTCGTGCTCCGCGGCACCGTCGCGGTGTCCAGCGCCGAGCGCGTCGACACGCTGCCGACCGGGTTCCTCGCGACGCTCACGCACGACCGGCACGGCGTCGAGGCGCTCAGCGACGCGGCGATCCTGCTCACCACCGTCACGGGGACGGGGGAGCCCTCGCACGGCTGACGCACGCGGTGCGCGTTCACCGGCGGAAAACCGTCGCGCGACCCCGCCGCCCGTCCGTAGCGTGGCGGGCGTGCCCGACCCGATCTTCGCCGACCCGCGCCTCGCCCCGCTCTACGACGTCTTCGACGACGACCGCTCGGACCTCGACCTGTACCGTGCGGTCGCGCGCGAGATCGGCGCGCGCCGGGTGCTCGACGTCGGCTGCGGCACGGGCACGCTCGCCCTGCTGCTCTCGGGCGACGGCCTGGAGGTCGTCGGCGTCGACCCGGCCGGGGCGTCGCTCGACGTCGCGCGCGCCAAGCCCGGTGCCGACCGCGTGACCTGGCTGCACGGCGACGCCACGACGCTGCCACCGCTGGCCGTCGACCTCGCCACGATGACCGGGAACGTCGCCCAGGTGTTCCTGGCCGACGACGACTGGTCCGCCACCCTGCGCGGCATCCGCGACGCGCTCGTCCCGGGCGGCCACCTGGTCCTGGAGACCCGCCGGCCGGAGGCCCGCGCGTGGGAGACCTGGGCCGCGGACGACGGCGCCGGGGCGCGGGACGTGCCCGGCGTGGGGCGGGTCGTGGAGGAGTTCGCCGTGACCGAGGTCGCGTTGCCGCTCGTCTCGTTCCGGTCCGTGTTCCGGTTCCCCGACGGTCGCGAGGTGGCGTCGTCGTCGACGCTGCGGTTCCGGTCGCTGGACGAGGTGCGCGCGTCGCTGTCGGCGGCGGGCCTCGAGGTCGTCGACGTGCGGGGCGCGCCCGACCGGCCGGGGCTGGAGCACGTCGTCCTGGCTCGGCGACCGGCCGGCTGAGGGATCCCGTCGCGCCCGGTGTCGATCCACGGGTTCCCCGTTCGACTCCCGGGTGAGAGGGTCCGGACGAGGACCCGGCACCAGGGAGGCACGACCGTGAAGTACATGCTGATCATGCGCTCGTCGGGGGAGGCGGCGCCCGCCGGCGACGCGACCTCGTACGAGGAATCGATCGAGACGATGAGCCGGTACAACGAGGAGCTGGTCGCGGCCGGCGTGCTCGTCGCGATGGAGGGGCTGTCCGACGACCCGACCGAGAGCGTCGTGGTCGACTACGCGCAGACCCCGCCGGTCGCCACGGACGGCCCGTACGGCGAGGCGAAGGAGCTGTTCGGCGGCTACTGGATCCTCGACGTCGGTTCCCAGGCCGAGGCGGTCGAGTGGGCGAAGCGCGCCCCGCTGTCGTGGCCGGGGGTGAAGGTCGAGGTCCGGCGGATCGCGAGCATCGACGAGTTCCCCCAGGACAACCCGTGGATCCAGCGGGAGCGGGCGTGGCGCGAGGCGACGGGCCAGCTCTGAGCCCGCACCCGTCGGGCGGGGGCCGCGCCGCGGTCGAGGCGGTCTGGCGGACGAGCGCCGCCCGGATCGTCGCGACCCTGGCGCGGTCCACCGGCGACGTCGCCCTCGCCGAGGACGTGGCGCAGGAGGCGCTCGCCGAGGCCCTGGTCGCCTGGCCTCGGGACGGCGTCCCGGCGAACCCGGCGGGCTGGCTGGTGACGGCGGGGCGGCGGCGCGCCGTCGACGCGTTCCGGCGGCGGGCGGCGCTCGACGACCGGTACGCGGCGCTCGCGCGCCAAACAGGGGCGGGTGGCGGCCCGGAGCCGGACGCCGACCTGCTGCACGACCCGGACGCGGTCGGCGACGACGTCCTCGCCCTCATGCTCGTCGCCTGCCACCCGGTGCTGTCCCGCGAGGCGCAGGTGGCGCTGACCCTGCGGGTCGTCGGCGGGCTCACCAGCGAGGAGATCGCGCGGGCGTTCCTGGTCCCGACCACGACCGTGCAGGCCCGGATCACCCGCGCCAAGAAGACGCTCAGCGCCGCCCGGGTGCCGTTCGCCGTGCCGTCGGGCGCGGAGCGGCGCGACCGCCTGGCGTCGGTGCTCGCCGTGGTGTACCTCGTGTTCACCGAGGGGTCGACGGCCACCTCCGGGGACGACCTGCTGCGGCCCGACCTCGCGCGGGAGGGCGTCCGGCTGGCCCGGGTGCTCGCCCACCTCGCCCCGGACGAGCCGGAGGTGCTGGGCCTGCTCGCGCTCCTGGAGCTCACCGCCGCGCGGTTCCCCGCGCGCGTCGCCGACGACGGGTCGGCGGTGCTCCTCGAGGACCAGGACCGTGGCCGGTGGGACCGGGCGGCGATCCGCCGGGGGGCGCGCCGCGCTGGCGGCGGCTGCGCGGGCGGGGAACGGGCTGGGCGCGTACGGGCTGCAGGCGGCGATCGCCGAGTGCCACGCCGTCGCGCCGTCGGTCGCGGCGACCGACTGGGAGCGCGTCGTGCTGCTGTACGACGCGCTCGGCCGGCTCGCGCCCTCGCCGGTCGTGGACCTGAACCGGGCCGTGGCCGTCGCGATGGCCCACGGACCGGCGGCGGGTCTGGTCGTCGTCGACCGGCTCGCCGCCACGGGCGCGCTCGCGGGGTCCCACCTGCTGCCCTCGGTGCGGGGCGAGCTGCTGCGGCGGCTCGGCCGCGACGCCGAGGCGCGGGACGACCTCGCCCGCGCGGCCGCGCTGTGCCCGAACCCGCGGGAGCGACGGGTGCTGCAGGACAAGATCGCGACGCTGCCGGGTGGGTGAGTCCCGGGCGCCCACCCTGTACACGGGCGTCGCCGCGCTGGCAGGCTCGGAGCCGAGACCACCCGACCCGGACGGGGGAGCGATGTCCGACCACGACCCGACCGACACGAGGACGCTCGGCGAGCGGCCCGGCACGGACGACGCCCCGCTCGCCCCGGCGTTCCGCGACGGGCCGTCCCGCACGCCCCGGTCGGCGGGGGCGCTCGTGGCCGAGGCCGTCCCGTTCCTGCTGCTCGCCGCCGTGGTCGTGCTCGTGGTGGCCGGCCGGTGACGGGCCGGGAGCGGGTGCTCGGCATCGGGGGCTACTTCCTGCGGGCGCGGGACCCCGAGGCCCTGACGGCCTGGTACCGGGACCTGCTCGGGATCGACGACGACGCCCACGGCCTCTGGCACCAGGAGGCCGGCCCCACCGTGTTCGCGGCGTTCGACCCGGATACCGACTACTTCGGGTCGCCGCAGCAGACGACGATGCTCAACTTCCGGGTCCGTGACCTCGACGCGATGCTCGGGCAGCTCCGGGAGCGGGGCGCCGACGTGGCCGCGGAGACGCAGGACATGGAGGGGGTCGGGCGGTTCGGCTGGGTCACCGACCCGGAGGGCAACCGCGTCGAGCTGTGGCAGCCGGCGTGACGTCGCCCGCGCTCACCCGCTGACGCGCACCTCCGCCTGCGCGCCGCGCACGAGCAGGAGGAGCTCGGCGTCGTCCAGCCCGTCCGACCGGGCGCGCGCGACCAGCGCCCGCACGTCGGTCAGCAGGTCCGGGCCGCCGGCGCCGTCCGCGCCGTCAGCGTGCGGGTCGGGGCCCGAGCGCGACCGCGTCCCACGCCCGGCGGACTCCGCGACCACGGTGCCGGTCCGCCGGCGGGAGTGCACCACCCCGGCGGCCTCCAGCTCCCGGTATGCCCGCTGCACCGTCCCGACCGCGACACCCAGGTCCCGCGCGAGGTCGCGCGACGCCGGCAGCCGCTCCCCGGGGCTGAGCGCGCCGACGGCGACGAGCGCGGCGAGCTGGGCGCGGATCTGCTCGTAGACCGGGGTCGCGGCCGTCAGGTCGACGCGGAGCTCGGTCACGCGACCACCCCGTCGGGCGAGGCGGGGCGTACGGCCGGGCGGCGCCTCCGCGGCCCCGGGACCGCCGTGCCGGCGACGACCATCGAGCCCAGCAGGGCGGTCGCGCCGACGAGCCCTGACAGCGCGGTACCGAGGAGGTGGTCGGTGCTGCGGAGCGCGAGGGCGGCGAACAGCATCGTCAGGCCGACGCCCGCCCCCGTCCAGAGCTGCGCGCCGGCGAGCAGCCGGGCGGCGGCGAGCCGGCGGACGCCGTCGTCGTGCTCGCGGGTGACGAGCGGGAGCGGACGGCGTCGGGTCACGACGCGCAGCGAGAGCAGGGCCGCGACCGCCACGGCGGCGAGTCCCAGGGCGATCGGCCCGCCGTAGTACCAGCCCGGGTAGGGGCCGGCCGACGCCCAGCCGACGACGTCGCCCCCGGCCACCACGGCGCGCGCGACCCGCTGCCCGTCCGGCGTCGCGGTGGCGCCGTACAGCAGGACCGCGAGCAGCCCGGTGGCGATGGTGGCCGCCAGGACCACCAGCCGCCACCCTCCCGTGCTCAGCACCGTGCGCCGGGTGAGCGGCGCGGTGCGCACGTCCCCGCGGGGACGGGGCCACGTCCGCTCGCCGACGGCCCGGACCAGGCAGAGCACCACGGCCCCGACGTACGGGGCGGTGGCGGCGCCGAGGGCGTACCCGGCGGTCCGGATGCCGCCCGCGAGGGAGAGCGGCAGGGACGGCAGCATGAGGAAGCCGACGGTCGCACCCGCCCCCGCGAGCGTCGCGACAGCCGAGACCAGCGCCTCGTGCCGGCGCGCGGCGCGGGCGACGGCCGGCGCGAGGGGCTCGGGGGCGCCGCGCAGCGAGGCCACCACGTGCACGACCAGCACCACCACGCCGGCGAGCAGGACGAGCGGGACGAGCAGCACGAGCAGGGCCACGGGGTCCTCCAATGAGTCATTGATGTGATGCATTGAAGCAGTGCCGGTTCGAGGCTGTCCAGGGCGCGCTGGCGCCCGGATCGCCGGGTGAACCACGGCTCGCACGGGGTGAAACCGCTGGTGCGGGCGGCGGCGGGCGCCGCGCGGCCCTGGCCGCCCCGTACCGTCGACCTCCCGGGCCGGCCGCCGCCGCCCCGCCGGTCCGTGTGCTGCGAGAGGAGGACCGTCATCGACGCCGAGCCGACGGCCCCTCCGGTCGACGACCCCCGCTGGCAGGACGCCCTCGGTCGCGCCCTCGACGACCCGGCCGCGCACGTGCTGCACGCGCAGCCGATCGTCGAGCTCACCACCGGCTTCGTCGCCGGGTACGAGCTGCTGTCGCGGTTCGACGGCCCGTGGCGCGCGACCCCTGACGTGTGGTTCGCCGCCGCCCAGCGCTGGGGCGCGAACCCGCGGCTCCAGGCCCGCGTGCTGCGCAAGGCCGTCGCGGCCCGCGCCGACCTGCCGCCGAACGCGTTCCTCACCGTCAACGTGGACCCGCACCTGCTGGCCGACGACGACGTCGCGTCCGCGCTGCTGGAGCAGGGCGACCTGTCCCGGGTCGTCCTGGAGCTCACCGAGCACACCCGGGTCGACGAGGGCGGCCGCGCGCTGGCGGTCCTCGACCGCGTGCGGTCCGCGGGTGCGCTCGTCGCGATGGACGACGCCGGCACCGGGTACGCGGGCCTCGAGCTGCTGCTCGCGCTGCGGCCGGACATCGTCAAGCTCGACCGGGCCCTCATCACGGGCATCGACGCGGACCCGGTGAAGCGGGCGCTCGTCGAGGTGTTCGGCGACCTCGTCGGGCGGATGGACGGGTGGATCCTCGCGGAGGGCGTCGAGACCCGCGGGGAGCTGGACGCGCTGATCGGGCTCGGCGTGCCCCTCGGGCAGGGGTGGGCGCTCGGCCGCCCGCAGGCCCGGATGCTCACGGCCCTGCCCGCCGAGGACGCGGCGCACATCCGGGCGACCGCCTCGCGGGTGTCGCTCACCGGCAACGTCGCGAGCCTCGTCCGCCCGGCGCACGCCGGGCGGGACCGCGCGACGGCGGAGGTGCTGCTCGCGGACAACGGGCAGGTCGCGGAGGTCCGCGACGGCGCCGGTCGCTGGGTGCCCGCGATGACCGTCGCCCCGAGCGCGTCGCTCGCCGAGGTGGCTCGCCGCGCGATGCTCCGGCCCGAGCCGCGCCGCTGGGACCCGCTGGTGTGCACCGACGCGAACGGGTCGGTCGTCGGGACCGTCGCCCTCGACACGCTGCTGCTCGCGCTCTGCGACTCATCCGGCACCTGAACGGCGCCGATAGACGAGGGACCCCGCCGGGGCCCGAGATCCAGGAAGAGGACACCACCATGAAGGCATTCCGCTGCGGCGACGTCGTCCCGGGCTGCGCCCGCGCGTTCACCGGCACCGAGGACGAGATCCTCGCCCAGGTGGCCCAGCACGCGCAGCACGACCACGGCCTCACCGAGATCCCGGCCGAGCTCGTGGTGCAGGTCCGCGGGGCGATGGTCCCGGCCTGACGGCGCGCGTCCGCCCGGGCGTCACCGCGGGCCGGGGCGGCGCGCGTCCGACGTGCGGCGGTGGCGCTCGTAGACCACGCGCGACCCGAACGTGCGGGTGTCCACGAGCTCCAGGTCGAGCGGCTCCGCGACGGGCGGCAGGAACGGCGTGCCGCCCCCGACGACGACCGGGTTCCGGAACGCCCGCACCTCGTCGAGCAGGCCGAGCGCGATCGCCTGCGCCGCGAGGTCGGCGCCGCCGACCGACACGTCCCGGTCCGTGCTCGCGAGGGCCGCGGCGACCTCCTCGGCCACCGAGCCCGTCGCGAGCCGGGCGTGGCCCTCGACCCGGTCGAGCGTGCGGCTGAACACCACCTTGGGCAGGGCGGCCCACACGTCGGCGAACGCGTCGCCCAGCGCCGTGCCCCGCATCAGCGGGTCCGTCTCCCAGGGCAGCATCGTCTCGTAGAGCCGCCGGCCGCACAGGTACGCGCCGAGCCCGCCGACCTGCTCCAGGCTGAACCGGAACTGGTCCTCGCTCGGCGCGCTCCACCCGAACCCGCCGGCGCGGTCGGTGATGAAGCCGTCCAGGGTCACGCTCATCGAGTAGATCAGCACGGTCCGAGCCTAGGCCGGGCCCGGTGGTCGCCCGCGTGCGGTCAGCGGTCCAGGTGACCGTGCGTGCGCCACGGGACCCCGAGCTCCCGAGCCGCGTGCTGGATCACCTCGGGGCAGTAGTAGTACCAGCGGACGACGGTGACCTGGCCGTCGCGCTCCTCGACGCGGAGCAGGTCGGCGAGCGGTCCGCGGGTGCCCGCTGCGTCCTCGTACAGCGCCAGCACCGGTCGACCGTCGACCCACGCCGGCTCCGCGCGGTAGCGGACCTGCTCGGCCTCGGTCACGAGCATGTGCGTCAGCGACCCCGCGCGGATCACCTCACGGCCGTGCTCGACGGCGGTGCCCACGATGTCGACGGTGGACCGCTCCGCGAACAGCTGGGCCACGACGTCGACGTCGTACGTCGCGAACGCGGCGGCGAGCCGTTCGAGCAGCGCGCCGGGGACGCCCCGGGTGGCCACGGGCCGGGGGGCGGCGATCCGGCGCCGGCCGCGGTGCAGCGCGGTCTTCACCGCGCCCGTCGTCGTCCCGAGGATGTCCGCGATCTCCGGCGCGGTGCACCCGAACGCCTCGCGGAGCACGACGACCGCGCTCTCCTGGGGCGGGAGCTGCGCCACCACGGCGAGCGCGTCGCGCAGCTCGCCCGGGTCGTGCTGCGGCGCGGCGGGGCGCTCCGGCACCTCGGCGACGGGGACCGCACGGTGCCGCCGCCACTGGTCCACCGCGAGGTTGTGCGCCACCCGCAGCAGCCAGCCGCGCGGGTTGTCGACCGTCTCGAAGGTCCCGGCGAGCGTCACCAGGGCGCGCGCGAGGGTCTCCTGGACGAGGTCCTCCGCGTCCCAGACGTCGTGGGTGAGCGCTCGGCAGAACGTGAAGAGCGCGGCCCGGTGCGGCTCGAGCGCGTGGACCAGCTCCGCCCGTACGGCGCGGGCGTGGCGCGCCAGGTCGTCGTCCAGGGGGCGGTCGGCTGCCGTGCTGGTGGTCGGGGTCGTCATCGTGTCCTCTCCTCGGGGGCCGTGTCTCGGCCTCCCCGACGATGACGGATGGGGGAGCCGGATGGATACGTCGGGGCGTCGACGCGCGGGGGGGCTTGCCCTGACGCCGGATCGCGGCGGACCCTGGAGCGGCGCACGCGGTCCTCGGGAGGTGGGCGCGATGAGCGCGCGGCTGTTCGCCTACGTCAGCTACCCCGACGCGCCCGCGGCGCTGGACTGGCTCGCCGCCGTGGGCTTCGTCGTCGTCCGCCGGCTGGACGACGACGCGGGCGCCGTGGTGCACGCCGAGGTCCGGCTGGGCGACGCGGTCGTGATGGTGGCGAGCAACGACGCCCCGTACCAGCGGCCGCCGCTCGTGGGCCGGTCGACGGGCGGCGGGGTCTACCTGCTGGTCGGGGAGCCGGCCGAGGTCGACGCCTTCGCGGAGCGGGCCGTGGCCGCCGGCGCCCGGGTGGTCGTCGAGCCCGAGGACACCGCCTGGGGGTCCCGCCGGGCCCGCGTGCTCGACCCGCAGGGGCGCGAGTGGACCGTCGGCACGTACGAGCCCGGCGTCGCGTGGTGACGGCAGCGGTCGCGGCGGGGTGTCAGCGGCGGTCGGCCGCGACGCGCCGGACGGGTCCGGCACCCGCTGCGCGGACCGGCCCCTCGCCGCCGCGGCACGGCGGCCCTCCCGACGGCGTCCACCCGCCGTCGGACGCGGTCGTGACCAGAGCCCTCGCGGGTCCGACCCCGGGAGGACGACGGAGTGCGACCGGGCGGGCAGGCTGCTCCGGTGCCCTTCACGCTCGCCCACCCCGCGGCCGTCCTCCCGCTCGCCCGGCGGCCGCTCGTCCCCGCGGCGCTGGTCGCCGGCGCGCTCGCCCCCGACGTGCCCTACTTCCTGCCCCTGCCGCGGTCGGCGGGGTCCTGGTACGAGCCGTTCGTGAACGCCACGACGACGCACGCCTGGCCCGGGGCGCTCACGGTGGCCGTCCCGACGGCGGCGGTGCTCCTCGGGCTGTGGTGGCTGGTGCGCGCGCCGCTGCGGGCGCTGGTCGCGGGGAGCACGGGGGAGGGGCCGGACGGGGCGGTGCAGCGAGCCACCGCGCGCGCGGCCGCCTGGCTGCTCGCGTCCCTGGTCCTCGGGGTGCTCACGCACGTGGTCTGGGACGCGTTCACCCACGGCGACGGGGCCCTCGCGCAGCGCGTGGCCTGGTTGCGCGAGCCGCTCGTCTCCGGGGTGCCGGCCGCGCGGGTGCTGCAGCACCTCAGCACGGCCGCCGGGCTGTTCGTGCTCACGCTGTGGGCGGGGCGACGGGTCGTCGCGTGGCGGCGCGCCGGCGGCCGTCCGGTGCTCGGGCGCCCCCAGGTCGCTGCGGTCGGCGCCGTCGCCGTGGCGGGGATCGTGGGCGCCGTCGTCGGCGCCCTGGGTGCGACGGGGTCGGGCGTCGAGGCCGTCCTCTCCGCGGCGGCGAAGGACGGCGGCACGGCGTCCGCCCTGGCCGGGCTCGTGGCGGCCGCGGCGTGGTGGCTGGCCCGCCTCGTCCGGGCGCGGACGTCGGCGCGGTCGGTCGGCGCGCGCTAGCGTCGGCCGGAGACCCGCCGCCGACCCCGGAGAGCCGCCATGACGCTCACGCACGCCCCCCGGATCGCGGTCGTCGGGCCGGGGGCGATCGGGACGTCGGTCGCCGCCCTGCTCCACGAGGCGGGCCGGACCCCGGTGGTCGCCGGGCGTCGGGCACGCGCCGGGCTCCGGCTGCGGTCGGACCGCGGCACGGTCGACGTCCCCGGTCCCGTCCTCACCGACCCCGGCGCCGTCGGGGAGCCGGTGGACGTCGTGCTCCTCGCGGTGAAGGCCACTCAGACCGAGGGGGCCGCGCCGTGGCTGGGGGCGCTGTGCGGGCCGGGCACCGTGGTGTGCGTGCTCCAGAACGGCGTCCAGCAGCGCGAGGACGTGGCGCCGCTCGTCCGGGGCGGCGAGGTCGTGCCGGCGGTCGTGTGGTTCCCGGCGGTCCACGAGGACGACGGGTCCGTCCGGCTCCTGGCGGACCCGCGCCTGACGATCCCCGACGGGCCTGGGTCCGCCGCGGTCGTCGAGGCCCTGCGGGGCACCCGCTGCGCGGTCGACGTCTCCGCGGACTTCACCACCGAGGCCTGGCGCAAGCTCCTGCAGAACGCGGCGGCGGGGCTCATGGCGCTGACGGGCCGGCGGTCCGGGGTGTTCCGGCGCGAGGACCTCGGGGCGCTGGCGCTCGCCTACCTGACCGAGTGCCTCGCGGTCGCCCGGGCCGAGGGCGCGCACCTGCCGGACGACGAGCCCCGCCGGCTCCTCGACGCGTTCCGGGCGGCGCCCGTCGACCGGGGCACGTCGATCCTGGCCGATCGCGAGGCCGGGCGACCGCTCGAGTGGGACGTCCGCAACGACGTGGTCCGGCGGCTCGGCCGGGCCCACGGCGTCCCCACGCCGATCAGCGACGTCCTCGTGCCGCTGCTCGCGGCGACGAGCGACGGTCCGGGATGACCCGGCCCGGGCGGCACTGCGGCGGGCCTACCCTGGCCGGGTGAACCAGGCGCTCGACTCCGGTCCGTTCTTCCACGGCACCAAGGCCGACCTCCGGGTGGGCGACCTCCTGACCGCGGGCTTCCGGTCGAACTACCGCCCCGAGGTCACGATGAACCACGTGTACTTCACGGCGCTCGTCGGCGGCGCCGGCCTGGCCGCGGAGCTGGCCGCGGGGGACGCCGAGCCCCGCGTGTACGAGGTCGAGCCGACCGGGCCGTACGAGGACGACCCCAACGTCACGGACAAGAAGTTCCCCGGCAACCCCACGCGCTCGTTCCGCAGCAGCGCGCCGCTCCGGGTGGTGCGCGAGGTCGCCGACTGGCCGCGCCTCAGCCCCGAGGACCTGGCGTCCTGGCGCGGGCGGATCGCCGCCCTGGCGGCCGACGAGCGGGGCGAGATCATCAACTGACGCCCACGGCCGAGCACGTGCGGGTGGCCGCGTAGGCGGGAGCGGCCCGTCGCGCGGTCGCCGAGTCCTCCACAGGCGCGTCGCCGTGCTCGGTCCCCAGGGAGCGGTCGCGGCACCAGGGTCGTGTCGGCGGGCCTCGGTAGTGTCGTTCCATGGCATCTGACCTGCAGGAACACCCGGACGGCGACCAGGTCGCCGACGTGGTGCTGCCCGTCTACGGTCCCGACGGGACCTGCCTGACGGACTTCGGCCCGGACCCCGTCGTGGCCGCCGGTGGGGCGCCTCGGACGGGTGAGCAGCGGCAGGTCGAGGCGATCCGTGCGTGTCCTCCCGGGCCCGAGCTGGACGCGTGGTTGCGGGGCCTGGACCTGACGGTGCTGTCCTCGACGGTCCTGGTCGAGGTGATCGCGGCGCAGGACCGGGTCGAGTCCCACCAGCACGCCCGCAAGCTGGCCATGATCGCCGAGCTGGCCGGTCGCGAGGAGATGCGCCCGGAGCGGTCCCCGCTGGCCGGGGCGCCGCCGACGCAGGCGTGCGTGGCCGGCGACGAGCTCGCGATGCGACTGGGGTGGCCTCGGGTCACGGCGACCAGGACCGTGCACCGGGCCGTGGTGCTCGACGGCCTGCTCGGCGCCACCCGGGAGGCGCTGGAGACCGGGCACCTCGACGCGGCCAAGGCCGGGGTGCTGGCGGCGGCGCTGACCGACCTGCCGTTCCAGGTCGCACACGCCGTCGAGGACGCCGTGCTCCCCGACGCCGACCGGTGCTCGGTCGCCCAGCTCCGGCAGCGGGTCGAGCGGGAGATCCGGCTGGTCGACCCCGAAGGCGCTGCCGGTCGGCACGACCGGGCCCGGTGCACCCGGAAGGTGTCCCACCCCCGCCCGCAGCCGGACGGGATGGCGTCGATGTGGCTGGTGCTGGATGCCGCGGACGCGATCCGCGTCGACGGCGTCCTGACCCACGCCGCGAAGACGGCCAAGGCGCTGGGCGATGACCGGACACTGGACCAGCTGCGGGCCGACGGTCTGCGGGACCTGGTCGTCGGGGACGTGCCTGCATCCGACGGGCCGGCGTTCGAGGTCCACCTGACCCCGGGCCTGCCGGTGCAGCCGGAGCCCACGCGGTCGTGGAACGGGGCGACTTTCACGGACCGAGACGGTCTGGTGCTCGCGCGCCCGGTCGAGCCGATCCCCGTCGCCACCCTCACCCTGCTCGGCGACACCACCGCGCACCCCGTGCCCCGCCAGGACCACCCTGCTTCGCCCGGAGTACCGGCGGCACCGATCGAGACCGCGACCGAGGTCGAGACCGGCACCGTCGCGACCCCGCCCAGCGCACCGGCCGGAGCCGCCGCGCCCGCCCGCCCAGCACTGGACCTGCTCCCGCGCGTCGCGCCTGCACCCGTTGCTCGGGTCGCCCCGGTGCCCAGGTCCGCGTCACCGTCCCCGCCTCGACCCTGCTCGGGCTGGACGACCAACCCGCCCACCTCGACGGCCACGGACCCATCGACGCCGTGCAGGCCCGCGCCCTCGCCGCCGGCGGGGTCTGGCAGCGGGTCGTGACGGATCCGCTCACCGACCGGGTCCTGGACGTGGGCCGCGAACGCTACCGACCACCCGCCGCACTGGCCGAGCTCGTCCGCTCCCGCGACGGAACCTGCGCCGCACCGGGCTGCACG
Organism: Cellulomonas sp. EB106-03-03-XG116; assembly: GCF_058792015.1. NCBI lineage: Bacteria > Bacillati > Actinomycetota > Actinomycetes > Micrococcales > Cellulomonadaceae > Cellulomonas > Cellulomonas sp. EB106-03-03-XG116. The sequence goes on along the minus strand of NZ_JBYTEP010000003.1, from coordinate 106,449 downwards.
GTGCCGGCCCGCGGCTGCGACCTCGACCACACCACGGAGTTCCACCCCCGACCGGGTGGCGACCCCGACGCGGCCCTAGGGCGTACCGACGCGGACAACCTCGGGCCCCTGTGCCGCCGGCACCACCGCCTCAAGACCGACGGCGGCTTCCGGCTGCGCCAGATCGAACCGGGGCTGTTCGAGTGGATCACCCCGACCGGACACCGGTACATGACCCGGCCCGGCACCGGGCAGTCCCACGACGCCACGGCCGACCCGTACGACGCACCACCCCCGTTCTGAGGCGGACGGGTCCGGCGGACGGTTCCGCGCGTGGCGCATCGCCGCGCGTCGGACCCGCAGCGACGGCGGGAGGGCGGCGGCCGGGTCCCCAGCGCGGGGCCTCGCCCGCGCTAGCGTCTGCCGCGTGACGACCGTCGCCGACGCGTACTCCCGGAGAGCCGGGGAGTACGTCGACCTGTTCGGATCCATGGCGGCGGTGCACCCCTCGGACCGGCAGCTCGTGGAGACGTGGGCCGACGGGGTGGTCGGCCAGGTGCTCGACGCCGGGTGCGGGCCGGGGCACTGGACCGGCCACCTCGTCCGCCGCGGGCACGACGCCCGCGGGATCGACCTGGTGCCCGCCTTCGTCGAGCGGGCGCGATCGGCCTACCCGGACGTCCCGTTCGCCGTCGGCAGCATCGACCGGATGGACGAGCCCGACGCCTCGCTCGGCGGGATCCTCTCGTGGTACTCGACGATCCACCACGCTCCGGACGGCATCGGCGTCCCGCTCGCCGAGTTCGCGCGCACCCTGCGCCCGGGAGGATCGCTGCTGCTGGGGTACTTCGACTCGGAGTCGACGGTCGACCGGTTCGAGCACGCGGTGGCCCCGGCCTACCGGTGGCCGGCGACCGCCCTGCGGGCGCTGCTCGGCGACCACGGGTTCGACGTCGTCGAGCAGCACCGCCGCACCGGGCACGGCTACCGACCGCACGGCGCCGTCGTCGCCCGGCTCCGCGACGGCTGACGCCGTCCCACGACGTCGGCAGCCCGGTCCCGCACGCACGGCCGGACGTCGCGCCGCCGGGCCTTCCGTCGGGCGCGGCCCAGGAGCAGGATCGCCCCATGGCCGCACACGTCGTGAAGCCGCTGACGCCGGAGACCTTCCCCGCCTGGCGCGCGCTCGCCGAGAAGCACAACGGCGTCTGGGGCGGCTGCTGGTGCTCGTACTTCCACGGCGACACCCCCACGACCGCCAAGGCCGACCACGCCGGACCGGAGTTCAAGCGGCGGCTCGTGGACGAGGGCGTCGCGCACGCCGCACTGGTCCTCGACGGCGAGCAGGCGATCGCGTGGTGCCAGTACGGCAGCCCGGAGGAGCTGCCCCGGATCTACCACCGCAAGCAGTACGACGCGGGAGAGGACCACCCGGCGCCGTGGCGGATCACCTGCTTCTTCGTCGACCGGGACCACCGCCGGCAGGGGGTGGCGCTGGAGGCGCTGCGCGGTGCCCTGGACCTGATCGCGCAGGCCGGCGGCGGGGAGGTGGTGTCGTTCCCGAACGAGCTGCCGCCCGGCAAGCGGGTGTCGTCCTCGTTCCTGCACAACGTCACGCGCGGGATGTTCGAGGAGGCCGGGTTCGTCTTCGAGCGGCGCATCGGGACCAGCAAGACGGTGATGCGCACGACGGTCGCCCCCGCCTGACGCGCCGCGCCGCCGCGTCCCCCTCGTCAGGAGGCCGCCGCGCAGGCCTCCGACCCGGCGTGGTGCCTCCGACCCGGTCGGTGCGCCTGACCGACGCGGATGACGTCGTCGAGCTTGTCGCGGGTCGCGGTCAGCTCGTCGAGCTGGGCCTGCACCCGCGCGCGCTCGGCCAGCAGCCGCTCGTGCATCTCGTCGGTGAGGACGCCGCGGTCCATGCACGGCAGGATCCGGAGCACCGCCCTGCTGCCGAGCCCGGCGGCGTAGAGGCTCTGGATGAACCGCACCCGCTCGACCGCGCCCGGCGGGTAGCGGCGCTGCCCGCTCGGGGTGCGCTCGGCGTCCAGCAGCCCCTGCTCCTCGTAGTAGCGCAGCGCCCGCACGCTGACGCCCGCCTGCGCGGCGACCTCCCCGATACGCACCCGGCCTCCCCGACCCGCACTTGACCCTCACGTCGACGTCAGGTCCTAGCGTGCCAGACATGACAACCGCACTGATCACCGGGGCCAACCGCGGCCTGGGTCGCCACTTCGCCGCCGAGCTCCTCGCCCGCGGGGCCACGGTCTACGCCGCCGCCCGCGAACCCGCCTCGATCGACCTGCCCGGGGCGCGCCCCGTCGCCCTCGACATCACCGACCCCGACGCCGTCGCCGCGGCCGCCGCGCTGGCCACGGACGTGGACCTGCTCATCAACAACGCCGGCATCTCGACGGGCTCCACGCTGCTCGGTGACCTGGCGGGCGTGCGCGCCGAGATGGACGTCAACTTCTGGGGGACGCTGTCGATGGTCCGCGCCTTCGCGCCCGTGCTCGCGGCCAACGGCGGTGGCCGGGTCGTCAACGTCGCCTCCGCGCTGTCCTGGTTCGCGTTCCCGGGCTCCGGCGCGTACGCCGTGTCCAAGGCGGCGAACTGGAACATGAGCAACGCCCTGCGTCTCGAGCTGGCGGGGCAGGGCACGCAGGTCACGTCCGTGCACCTCGGCCTGGCGGACACGGACATGGCGGCGGGGATCGACGGGCCGAAGGAGGACCCCGCCGCCGTCGTCCGGCGGACGCTGGACGCGGTGGAGGCGGGGGACCTCGAGGTGGTCGTCGACGACTGGAGCGCGATGGTCAAGGCGTCCCTGGCCGAGGACCCCCGCGGCTTCTACGCCCGCTTCCTCCCGGCCTGACCCGCCCGGCGGGCGGTGCGGAGCACCGCCCGCCGCCGCCCGCTGCGCCGTACCGCGTCAGAACACCCGCACCGCGACCTCCGCGGGCGCGGCGAGCAGGCCGCGGATCTCGTCGTCCAGCCGGACGAGGGTGAGCGACGCGCCGGCCATGTCGAGCGACGTGCAGTACTCGCCGACGTAGCTGCGCCCCACGGTGATGCCCTGCGCGGCGAGCTTCTGGTGGGCGATCCCGTACAGCAGGTAGAGCTCGCTGATCGGCGTGCCGCCCAGCCCGTTGATCATCAGGGCGACCTCGTCGCCCGAGGCGTACGGCAGGTCCGGGAGCACCGCGCCGAGCAGCTCGTCGACGATCCCGTCGGCGGGCACCAGCGGCGCCCGGCGGCGGCCCGGCTCGCCGTGGATGCCCACGCCGACCTCCATCTCGTCGTCGCCGAGCTCGAACAGCGGCGACCCCTTCGCGGGCGGCGTGCACGGGGTGAGGGCGATGCCCATGGTGCGGGTGACGGAGTTGACCTTCTCGCCGATCCGGACCAGCTCGTCCAGGTCGGCCCCCGCCTCGGCCGCGGCGCCGACGGCCTTCATCACGAAGAAGTTGCCCGCGACGCCGCGCCGCCCGACGGTCCAGGTGGAGTCCTGCACGGCCACGTCGTCGTCGATGAACAGGGTGCGGACGGACAGGCCCTCGGCCTCGGCGAGCTCGGAGGCCATCTCGAACGCCATCTTGTCGCCCGTGTAGTTGTTGACCAGGAGCAGGACGCCCTTGTCGGACGCGAGCAGCTTGGCCGACTCGAGGACGTACTCCATCGGCGGGGCGGCGAACACGTCGCCGGGACACGCGCCGTCGAGCATCCCCTTCCCGACGACCATGACGTGCGCGGGCTCGTGGCCCGACCCGGAGCCCTGGATGATCGACACCTTGTCGTGCCGCGGGGCGTCGGCCCGCATGATCAGGTTGTACTCGGGCACGTACCTCAGGGTGTCGGGGTTCGCCAGCGCGAGGCCGGTGAGCATGTCGGGCACGAAGGTCTTCGGGTCGTTGACGAACTTCTTCATCGCGGTCGCCTTCCCTGTCGTCCGGTCCTCGGTCGCTCACCAGGTGGCGGCGACCCGCTCCGCCAGCACCGCGACCGCGACGGCACCGGGGTCGAGCGACCCGATGCTGCGCTCGCCGGTGTAGGACGCCCGGCCGCGCCGGGCCTGCATCGGCCGCGTCGCCTCCGCGGCGCTGCGCGCGGTCGCGGCCGCCGCCTCGGCGACCTCCGCCGGCGCGGCGCCCGCGGCGAGCCGCTGCTCGACGGTGTCGGTCAGGGGGACGAGCGCGTCGAGCAGCGTCTTCTCGCCGAGGTCGGCGCCGCCCCGGGCCTTGATCCCGTCCACGGCGGCACGCAGCATCGCGACGACGTCGTCGCCGGTGACGTCCTGCTTGCCCTTGACGACGCCCGCGGCGCGCAGGAACGCCGTGCCCCAGATCGGGCCGGAGGTGCCGCCGATCCGGCCGCTCATCGTCACCGCGACCTTCTGCAGGAACGTCCCGGCGTCGCTGCGGTCGTAGTCGTCCCAGCCCGCCAGCACGTTCTCGAACCCCCGCGCGAGGGAGAAGCCGAAGTCCCCGTCGCCGACCACGGAGTCCAGCTCGCCGAAGTACTGCTCGTTCTCGACGCAGGTCTCGGCCACGGTGCGGACGACCTGCTCGACGCGCTGCTGGCTCACGGTGTCGCTCCCTGCTGGGGTCCGAGGAGGCGCTGCAGGTGCTCGAGCCGGACCGCCCCGTCGACCTCGAGGCCCCGGGGGTCGGCGAGCGTGGTCGCCGGCTCGCCGGGCGGGTCGCCGAGCGACGTCACGACCAGCGCGGCACCGGTGAAGTCCTCGTCCCGCGTGTAGCTGCTGACCGTGACGACCGTCGTGAGCCCCGCGGCGAGCGCGGCCCGCAGCCCGTTCGCGCTGTCCTCGACGACGACCACCTCGCGCGGGTCGAGCCCCGTCTCCCGCAGGGCGAGCAGGTAGATGTCCGGCGCGGGCTTCTTGTGCGGCACGACGTCGCCCGCGAACACGTCGAAGCGCGCGGCGAGATCGGGCCCGACCGCGTGCTCCAGCACCGCCCGGACGGACTCCTCGGCGGACGTCGACGCGACGGCCAGCCGCCAGCCCGCGGCGTCGGCCTCCGCGACCAGCCGCGCGATCCCGGGGCGCCCCGGGATCGCGCCCGAGCGGACGAGCGCCGTGTAGCGCGCGGTCTTCGCCCGGTGCCAGCGGGCGACCAGCTCCCGCTGGTCGTCCTCGTCCGTCGGCAGCCCGGCGCGGGCGACCAGCCCGGGCTCCAGCAGGGTCCGGAGCCGTTCCTTGCCGCCGCCGATCGCCAGCAGCCGGCCGTACTCCTCCTGCGACCAGCGGACCGGGAGACCGAACTCCTCGAACGTGGCGTTGAAGGCGGGCAGGTGACCGTCCCGCTCCGTGTCGGCGAGCACTCCGTCGCAGTCGAGCAGCAGCCCCGGGCTCACCGCACGGCCCTCGCCGCGCCGCGCGCGTGCCCCGCGGCGCCGAACTGCTCGACGAGCGGCACGATCGCGCCCTCGACCGCCGCCGCGACGTCGCGGAACATGCTCGGTGGATCCCATCTGCCGCGCTCGCGTGCGACGTCGAGGTGGGCCGCCGCCGCGCGCATGTACGCGATCTTCACGGCCGTCGAGATGTTGATCTTCGACACGCCGGCGGCGATGAACGCGGCGAAGTCCTCCGCCGACAGCCCGGTGCCGCCGTGCAGGACGACGGGCTTGTCCGTCAGCGCCGCGAGCTCCCGCACCCGCTCGGGGAGGAGCACGGGCCGGGCCCGGTACTCGCCGTGCGCGGTGCCGAGCTGCGGGGCGATGAGGTCGGCGCCGGTCCGGTCCGCGACCTCGGCGAGCTGCGCCACGGAGTAGGCGTGCAGGGCCACGTCGGACCCGACGCCGTCCTCGACGCCGACGATGTTCTCGATCTCCGACTCCACGTCCAGGCCCGCCGCGTGCGCCTGGGCCACGACCTCGGCCGTCTCCCGCTCGGCCGTGGCGAGGTCCCGGTCCGACGCGTCGAACAGCACCGACGACCAGCCCGCGGCGACCACCTCGTCGATGACCGACCGGTCCGGGCAGTGGTCCAGGTGCAGGGCCACCGGGACGGTCAGGTCGCGGGTCGCGTACCGGAACATGGTGGTCAGCAGCTCGGTGCCCGTCGACCGGACCGTCTTCACGGACAGCTGGATGATCAGCGGGGCCTGGACGTGCACCGCGGCGGCCACCACCGCCCGCAGGCTCAGGTCGTCGAGGACGTTCACCGCGGGCACCGCGTACCCGTGCTCGCGACCGTGCCGGGCGAGCGCTGCCGTGGAAGCGATCATCGTCGATCTCCTCGGGGCCGGACGACGTGATTCGTCCGGATTGTCCGGAGTCTAGGGCGACGACGCGCGTGCGGGCCAGGGCGCGACGCGAGGATCACCCGCCGACCGGGGCGCCGGGAGCGGTCGGGCCGGCGGCGGCGCGCGGGCCGCGTACCGCCGCCGGCGGCTGCGCTCGTCAGGACGTCAGCGGCCACACGAGGGGCACGACGAGCGTCACGACGACGAGCCACGCGAGCGTCACGACCGCGCCGAGCCGCCAGTAGTCGCCGAACCGGTAGCCGCTGGGGCCCTGGACGATCATGTTGGCCGGGGTCGCCAGCGGGGTCAGGAAGGACGCGGCACCGGCGGCCGCGACGAGCATGAGCACCGGTTCGGGCCCGACGCCGACCTCCGCCCCCGCCGCCAGGGCGATGGGCGTGACGACCAGGACGGTCGCCGCGTTCGACACGAACTGCCCGAGCGCGACCGTGAGCAGGAAGAGCGCGACCAGCAGGGCGTGGCCGTCGCCGTCCGGGACGACCCGGACCACCGCGTCGGCCAGCACGTCGGCCGCGCCCGACCCCGAGATCGCGGCCGAGAGCGGGATGAGCCCGCCGATCAGCACCAGCGTCTCCCACGGCACGGCCCGGAGGGCCCGGGCGGGCCGCACCACCCCGGTCAGGACCATCGCCGCGGCCCCCGCCAATCCGGCGAGGGCGGGCGTGACCGCGCCGGAGGCGAGCAGGGCGATGGTGGCGCCCAGGACCACGACGGCCCGCAGCGCGGCCCCGCCCACCCGCGCGTCCTCGTGGACGACGCTCCCGGGCGCGGGCACCGGCGCCTCGCGGTCCGGCAGCAGGCGGTGCCCGAGCAGGGCGGTCACGATCACCGTCACGAGGGTGAGCGGCAGGCCGAGCGCCGCGAACTCGAAGAACCCGAACCGGTCGCCCGTGGTGTCCGCCAGCGCGTCGGACACGATGACGTTGACCGGGCTGCCCGCGAGGGTGAGCAGCGCCCCGGCGCTCGCGCCGTAGGCGAGCGGGATGCCGAGCCGGGACGCGGCCGTGCCGGAGCGCCGGGCCACCAGCAGCGCGACGGGGAGCACCGCCGCGGCGGCGCCGTTGGGCGTGACGAGCGCGGAGGTCACCGCGGCGAGCGCCATGACCGTGACGACGACCCGGCGGCGGCCCGTCGCCGCGCGGGCGAGCAGCAGGTCGCCCGCCCAGCCGGTGACGCCCGAGGCCTGCAGCCCCTCGCTCAGCACGAACAGCGTCGCGATGAACACGACCACGGGGTCGCCGAACCCCGCGACCGCCTGGGCCTGGGTGACGACGCCGGTCGCCGCGAGCGCCAGCGCCGTGAGGACGGCGACCACGGCCGCGGGGAGCCGGTTCCAGACGAAGAGGGCGACGGCCGCGGCGAGGACCAGCAGGCTGGTGGTGGCGTCCGACATGCCGGCGACGGTCCCCGCGGGTCGACCGCGCGCTCAGAGCCCGAACGGGCGGGCGGTCGCCCGGAGCGCGTCCGCCGAGCGTCGGAGGGCCACGAGCTCGTCGGTCGACATCGGCACCCGCAGCGGGGTGCCGGCGCCGTCGTGCGCCACGACGGTGGGCACGGACAGGCACACGTCGCGGATGCCGTCGAGGTCGTCGATCAGGGAGGACACGGGCATGACGCGGTGCTCGTCGTTCGTGAGCGCCTCGACGATCCGCGACCCTGCCAGCCCGATGGCGTAGCTGGTCGCACCCTTGCCCGCGATGATCTCGTACGCGGAGTGCACCACGTCGTGGGCGATCGACGCGCGAACGGCCGGCGTCAGCGGCTCGCGCCCGGGCAGCGGCTCGAGGTCCAGGAGCGGCACCCCGCCGATCGTGGCCGAGGACCACAGCGGCACGGCCGTGTCGCCGTGCTCGCCGACGATGTACGCGTGCACGTTCTGCACCGCCACGCCGACGTGCTGGGAGATCAGGTACCGGAACCGGGACGAGTCCAGGACCGTCCCGGACCCGATGACCCGGGCGCGGGGGAGCCCGGAGAACCGCAGCGCGGCGTAGGTGACGACGTCCACCGGGTTCGTCACCATCACGTAGACCGCGTCGGGCGCGACCTCCAGCAGCTGCGGCACGAGGGTGCGCATGAGCCCGATCGTGCGCTCCGCCAGGTCCGTGCGGGTCTGCCCGGGCCGCTGGTTGGCCCCGGCGGTCACCACCACCACGTCCGCGCCGGCGCACGCCGTGATGTCGTCCGTGCCGACGACGTGCGCCATCGGCACGAACTGGATCCCGTGCGCAAGGTCGAGCGCCTGCGCGCGGACCTTGGCGGCGTCGACGTCGTAGAGCACGACCTCCCGCGCCGCGCCGCGCATCAGCACGGCGTACGCGAGCGTCGCCCCCACGGCGCCGGCGCCGACGACGGCGACCTTCGCGGTCGAGCGGGGGGTCGGCTGCGCGCCGCCCTCCACCGTCCGTCCGTCACCCGCACCCGTCACCGCGTCCCCCCTCGTCGCGCCCACCCGGCGCCGCGACCTGCGCGGACGGGCTGTGACTCGCGTCACCCTAACGCTGGACTCCCCGGGCCGGCCACCCTGGCCGTCGGGCGCGCGTGCTCCGGGCACCGCGCGCCCAGGTCGTGCCACGGAACCCCGACGGTGGCGGGCCGCCGTCCGCTAGCGTGCCGTTCGGCACGGGGCACCGGCCTGGACGGAGGGGGAGTCGTGGCGACGAGACCGACGACGAACGCGCGCGGGGGACGAGCGCTCGACCGGGTGCGCACGGTGGCGCGGGTCGTCGCGGTGCTGGCGCTCGCGCTGGCCGTCGCCGACGGGTTCCGCTGGGGCAACCGGTGGTACGTCGCCACCCGGTTCGCCCGGACCGACGTCGACTGGGGCAACGCGATGGTGGCGCACGCGCACGCCGCGCTCGTCCAGGGGCTGGTGCTGCTGCTCGTGGCGGTGGTCGCGGGTGCCGTCGGGTGGCGCGTGCGGGTGGACGCGCACCGCTGACGGCAGGTCGAGCCGCGGCCGACCGCCCCGCCCGCCCCGCCCGCCCCCGAACGGGACGAGGCGGAGACCGCCGCGCGCGACCCCCGGGGAGCGGGTGAGCCCGGCCGACGTCGTCGTCCGGTTCCCGGAACACCGACACACCGTTGTCGCGCCCGAGCCCGACGGTGGGGGCATGACCGAGACCCCGAACCCCACGACCACCTCCCGCCGCTCGCTCGACCGGTGGCTGACCATGTGGAACTCCGACGGCGACCTCGCCCGCGAGATCTGCGCCGAGGACTTCCGCATCCACTTCGCCGTGACCGAGCCCGACGGGTCGACCCCCGCGGACGACATCCGCACCGCCGAGGACTTCGCGCGGTACCTCACCTGGTGGCACGGCCAGAACCCCGGCGTCGTGTTCACCGCGGTCGCCGACGCGATCGACGGCGACCACGGCCGGCTGCTCTGGGACGTGGACCAGGGCGGCGTGCGCGCGGGTGGCGTGGACGTGTTCGACTTCGACGCCGAGGGCCGGGTGCGGCGGGTCTGGTCCGTCGGCGGGCAGCGGAGCCTGCGCAGCTGAGGGCGGCGACCGGCGACGAGGCCTCTGGCAGGCTGGCGGCATGAAGCGAGCAGAGCGGCAGTACGCCCTCGTCGACCTGCTCCGTGGCGCGCGGCGACCGTGGTCGGCCGCCCGGCTCGCCCGCGAGCTCGGGGTGTCCACCCGCACGATCGAGCGCGACATCGCGTCGCTCCAGGTCGCGGGCGTGCCCCTGTACGCGGAGCACGGCGCCGCGGGGGGCTACGCGATCCTGCCCGAGTACTCGCTGCCGCCGCTCAACCTCTCGGCCGCGGAGTCGCTGGCGGTGCTCGCCGGGCTGGCGCTGCTCGACACCTCGCCCTACCAGGCGGCCGCCCGGCGCGCCCGCGCCAAGGTCGCGGCGGTGATGGGGGAGGAGCACCGCGGTCCGGTGCAGGAGCTGCTCGGGCGGCTGCAGGTCATCGACCCCGTCGCCCCGGCGGGCGGCGGGGTGCCGCTCGGCATGCTGTCGGACGCCATCGCGGCTCGCCGGGTCGTGCGGCTGACCTACCTGGGCGAGGCCTCCGGGGACGACGCCCCGCCGAGCACGGTCCGCGACGTCGAGACGATGGGGCTCCTGCGCGGCGGGGACGCCTGGCTGCTCGTCGGGTGGTGCCGGCTGCGCGACGCGATCCGCGGCTTCCGCATCGAACGCATCACGCGCCTGGAGCTGCTCGACGAGGTCGCGCCGGAACGTGACCCGGCGCTGCTGGAGGCGGACCAGGTGCGCTGGCCGGTGCGGCGTCTCGCCTGAGCGGCGCGACGCGCTCCCTCAGTCCGGCCTGAGCCCCGCCCGGAGGACGGCGGCGATCGTCGCGCGGTCGTCGGGGTCGCCGAGCCGCACCGCGTGCTCGAAGCCGCACACGAGGTGCATGAGCTGGTCGAGCGTGAGCCCCTGCCGGACGGCGCCTGCGCGCTCCGCGCGCTCCAGCAGCAGGGCGGCGGTCCGCGTCAGCTCGGCCTTGGCGTCGCGGACCTCGGGGGACGAGTCGTCGGCCGCCAGGAGCACCTGCTGCAGACCGTCGTCGGCGAGCAGCAGGTCGAGCACGGTGGCGAGGAAGCCGTCGAACGCGGCGCCGGCGTCGTCGTCCCGCGCGGCGGCGCGGGCGGCGTCGACGGCGCGCCGGACGGTCGTGGCGGTGAGCTCCTCGACGAGCGCCTCGACGGTGGGGAAGTGCCGGTAGACGGTCCCGACACCGACCCCGGCGACCCGGGCCACCTCGTTGAGGCGGAGGGTGCCGCGGTCTCGCCCGGCGGCGGCGGCGAGGATGCGCGCGCGGCTGCGGGCGGCGTCGGAGCGGAGCGGCGGCATGTCCGGCACCCTACCCGAAACGGATGATCGATCCGCTACGGTGGTCCCGAACGGATCAACTATCCAGTTAGCGACGGGACCACCATGACCGAGCACACCACCGCCCAGCAGCCCGCGACCGACGACGCGGCGTGGGACCCGGCCCACCCGCCCCGGCAGGACGGGCGCACCGTCGTGGTCACGGGCGCGACCGCCGGGATCGGGTACTTCGCCGCCGAGCAGCTCGCGGCCGCGGGCGCCGAGGTGGTGCTCGCCTCGCGGTCCGCCGCCCGCCTCGCCGGGGCGCGCGACGCGATCCTCGCCCGGGTGCCCGGCGCGCAGGTGCGGACCGTCGTGCTGGAGCTCGGGTCCCTGCGCGCGGTGGACGAGGCGGCCGCGGAGCTCGCCGCGCTCCCGCGGCTCGACGGGGTGTTCCTCAACGGCGGTGCGATGTCCATGGACCCGCGCGCCCGCACGTCCGACGGCCACCCGCTGCTGCTCGGCACGCACGTGCTCGGGCACGTGCGGCTGATCGCCGGGATCCTGCCCGCGCTGACGGCCACCGCCGTCGAGCACGGGGGAGAGGGCCGGGTGGTGCACGCCTCCACCGGGTTCGTCGCGCGGTTCCGGCCGGGGTTCGACGACCCGGCCCGGGTCCCGCGGCTCGGTCTCGTCGCGTACGCCCGGGCGAAGGCCGTCACGGAGGTGCTCGCGTTCGAGCTGGACCGGCGGCTGCGCGCCGCCGGTCACCCCGTCGCCTCGGTGGTGACGCACCCGGGCGTGGGCGTGGACGCCCGTACGCCGCACCGCCCGGGCATCCGGGACGGGAGCACGCCCTACCGGCGCAACCCGTACAGCCCGTGGGCGCAGGGCAAGGACGCCGCGGCCTGGCCGGGGGTCCGTGCGCTGACCGACCCCGCGGTGCGGGGCGGGGAGTACGTCGCGCCGCGCGAGGGGATGCGCGGCGTCCCGGTCCGGGTGCCGACGCCCGCGCGGACCGCCCGCCCGGGCCCGGACGCGGCGCGGCGCGTCTGGGAGCGGGTGGAGGCCCTCGCGGGCGTCGAGCTGCGCGTCTGAGCGGCCCGCACCCCCACTGGAAGATCGCGGTCACCGCGCCGAACGTCGCCAGGACCGACAGCAGGAACCCGGTCGTCGCGGTCACCGGGACCAGGACCGGGCGGAACCGCCCCGGGCCGGGGCGCCGCGGGAGCGTCACGCGTCGCGGGTCCGGAACGTGACGTGGGCGGCGAGCGTGGTCCAGAGGGTGGACACCGCCATCACGGCGAGCCCGGCGGCGCCCGTCAGGGGTCCGGTGCCCGTGGTCGTGTAGGAGGCCTGTCCGGCCGTCGTGGGCCAGTACGTCCCGGCGAGGTCCCCGAGGGCCCCGGGCAGCCCGGGTGCGAGCGCCGGCACGAGCAGCGCCACGGTCACGACGACGGCGAGCGCGCCCGAGGAGGAGCGCGTCAGGGCGCCGAGCGCCACGCCGAGCACGGCGGTGAGCACCAGGTACCCGACGGCGCACACGACCGCCCGGACGGTGCCGGCATCGGTCAGGTCCGCCGTCGGCAGCCCCGCGGCGGCGAGGGCCGCCTGGCTCGCGCCGAGGCTGGACGCCACGGTGAGGACGGCGGTCGCGAGCGCGACGAGGGCGGTGACGGCGAGCTTCGTGACCAGCAGGACGGCGCGCCGGGGTGCGGTCGTCAGAGTCGTGACGATCTGGCCCGTGGCGTACTCGCTGGTGAAGGCCTGTGCGCCCAGCGTCGCGACGAGGATCTGCCCGACGAGGATGCCCTTGAAGCCGACGCCGGTCGGGTCGAAGTCCGCGGCCAGGTCGGCCTGCCAGCCGGCCACGAGGCCGCTGATGCCGAGCAGGCTCACGACCACGGTGACCAGGACGGTGCCGGCCGCCAGGATCCAGGTGGTGCGGATGCTGCGGGTCTTGATCCACTCCGAGGCGAGGAGGTCCATGTCAGGCGGCGTCCTTCCGGGTCGAGGTCATGGTGAGGAAGACGTCCTCCAGCGAGTCGCGGACCGCGGTGAGCTCGGACAGCCCGATACCCGCGGTGGCGGCGACGCGGCCGACGTGGTCGGTCGCGGCCCCCTCGACGTCGACCGCGTCCGCGCCGGCGGGGTCGGGCGTGGCTCGCAGTCCGGCGCGGGCCAGCGCCTCGAGGAGTCCCTGCCGGTCCGGCGTGCGCGCGCGGACGTGCTCGGTGGTGCGGTCGGCGATGAAGGCGGCCAGGGGCTGGTCCGCCAGCAGCCGTCCGTGGTGGACGACCACGAGGTGGTCCGCCGTGAGCTCCATCTCGCCCATGAGGTGGCTGGAGAACAGGACCGTGCGGCCCTCGGCGGCCAGGTCGCGCATCAGCGAGCGCGCCCACCGGATCCCCTCGGGATCGAGGCCGTTGAGCGGCTCGTCGAAGATCACGACGGCCGGGTCGCCGATCAGCGCGGTCGCGATGCCCAGCCGCTGCTTCATCCCGAGCGAGAAGTCACCGGCGGGGCGGTTCCCGGCGCCCCCCAGCCCGACCAGGTCCAGCATCTCGGGCACCCGGGACCTGGCCACGCCCCCGGCGCGCGCGACCGCCGCGAGGTGGTCCGCGGCCGCGCGGCGCGGGTGGACCCCCCGGGCGTCGAGCATCGCGCCGACGACGCGCATCGGGTGCGGGATCTCCGCGAGCCGCAGGCCGCCGACCGTCGCCGCACCGCTGGTCGGCCGGTCCAGGCCGAGGAACATCCGCAGGGTCGTGGACTTCCCCGCCCCGTTGGGGCCGAGGAAGCCGGTCACGACGCCGGGCCTCACCGCGAAAGACAGGCCGTCGACGGCGGTGAGGTGCCCGTAGCGCTTCCGCAGGGCGTGCGCCTGCAGGGTCACCGGGTTCATGGTGTGCATGGCGAGCGACACTACACCGTGTCGTGTAGACCTACACCGGCCGGTGTAGCATCGATCCCGAGCACCACGGAGGAGAGCGATGACGACAGTGGGCGACAGGCCCGTGCGCGAGGGCCAGGCGCACAAGCGAGCGGCGATCCTGGCCGCCGCCCGGGAGCTGTTCGTGCAGACGGGTGTGGAGCGCACCAGCATGGACGCGGTGGCCGCGCTCGCGGGCGTGTCGAAGCGGACGGTCTACGACTACTACGGCGACAAGCGGCGCCTCCTGCTCGGCGTCGTCGAGGACGCGGGGGAGCGTGCGCTGGCGACGCTCCGGGGGCTGGTCGCGCAGCACCTCGACGACGCGGGCATCACGGACGTCGCCGACCTCGACGAGGCGCTCACCGCGCTCGCCGCCGACCTCGGCCGCTCCCTGCTGCTGTCGTCGGACTACCTCGCCGCGGTCCGGCTGATCAACGAGAACGAGCCGCTGCTGCCGGAGCTCGACGACCACCCGCTCGACGAGGCCCACGCGCAGGTCCTCAGCGAGCGTGTCGGCCGCTTCGCCCGCGCCGGCCTGCTCGACGCCGAGGACCCGGATCTGGCCGCCGCGCACTTCCACGCGCTGACCGCGCTGCGCGTGCTCAACGAGCCGGCGCGCCGGCGCGCCGAGAGCGCGCACGTCCGGCGGATCATGACGGACGGGGCGCGCGCGTTCGTGCGCGCGTACGGGGTGCGCGACGGAGGCGGGTGACACCCAGCTCGTGACGACGCCGATCCGCAAGGTCGGGCTCGGGCACGCGCTGCTGTCGTACCTGTTCGGGACCGTGGTGATCGCGGTGGCGGTCAACCTGGTGACGAACCTGGGCCAGTCGGGCTGAGCGCGGGGCCCACGAGTCGGCGGCTTCGCGAGCGGGCAGGAACCCGGGTCAGGCGGCCCGGCGCCGGCGCGTGGCCGCGACGAGCGCCCACCCGATCAGCCCCAGCACCGTCCCCGACGCCAGGAGGCCCCCGACGGCCGCTCCCGTCGTCGGCAGCGACCCCGACCCGGGTGCGCCGGAGCCCGCGGGAGGCGCCGGGTCCGCGACCGACGGGGTGGTGACGCCCGGCGAGGGGAGCGGCTGCGCGACGTCGTCGTTGGTCACGGTGCACGTGAGCGCGTCGTCCGGGCCTCCGTCGATCGGTCCCGTTCCCGGGCGTGAGCCGGGAGCGAACCGGTGTGCGACGCGGTGGCCGCCGCACCTCGGACCTCGTAGCATCGCGGGGGCAGGACCTGATCCTCCCGTCCGTTCCGCCGGCGTGGGGTCGACGTCGCGTCCGGTGGCCTCATCGAGGGGAGCACGGCGATCCGTACCGCGCACCGTTCCACGGCTGATACCCGCACGAAGGCGTCCTCCCGTGCTCGGCAGGCGGCTCCGCGCTCCCTCGTCGCCGGCATGGCCTGCGTCACGGCCCTGGGTGCCTGCACGGGGGCCGGACCCGATCCCGGACGTTCCGCGGAGCCCGTGGCGTGCAGCTTCATCGACGACGCCACTGTCCGCGAGGCTCTCGGTGACACGGTCAACGACCCCACCGACGCCACCACCCGGCTCACGGATGCCGCCGACGTGCTGGGCTGTCGATGGACGACCGCGGTCGGGACCGCCCTGACGGTGACCGTCACCCGCACCCAGGCCGACGACGCCTCGGCGGCCGTCGACCGGTGGGCCGGGGGATGCGCGACACCCCAGCCGCTCGACGTCGCGAGCGCCACCGGCAGCATCTGCCAGGACACCGCGTTCGACGCCGCGGGGTCGGAGCTGTACGCCACTTGGTCCGGGGACGACCTCACCATGCGGCTCGGTCTCCAGCGCGACGGCGGGGCAGAGCCCGAGGACGCCGATCGGCTGCGTGCGGTCGCCGACGACCTCGTGCGGAACGTGACGCCCGACGCCTACGACGACGCGGAGTCGTCGTCGTAGGGCGCCTCGGTCTCCGAGGGCGGGCTGCTGCACCACTTCCCCAGACTCTGACCGACCCACGGAGTCCGGATGGGTTGGTCCGCGGTCGGGAGACGCACGATCCCTGTGCCGCCACTCCGCCCGGCACCGGTGCGAACGGTCTACGCCGGTGCCGGTGCGGCCGCCCGGGGCTCCGCCCAGCGGAACCGGTCGACCAGCGCGGCGACCCGGGGGACCCGGACGAGCGCCGCGAGCACGCCGTATCCGACGGCGCCGCCGACGACGTTGCACACCAGGTCGTTCACGTCGGCGAGGTGCCCGCCGCCCAGCGCGTGGGCGGTGACGTACTGGGTGGCCTCGATGCCCAGGCTGATCGACGCCGCGACCAGCACCGTCCGGCGCCACGTGGGCCGGGCGGTCAGCAGCGGCACCAGCATCCCCAGCGGCACGAACACCGCGACGTTGATCATCGCGTCGTCCACCTGGTACCCGGCCAGCGGCACGACGGCCAGGTGGTGCAACCAGCCGGCGTCGCGCGCCGGCTTGTCCAGGAAGATCGGGAACACGGTGTTCGCGACGATCCCCGCGGTGTACACCCCCAGCGCCAGGGCGACCGCGGCGCGCGGCGCCGAGAGCCGCCCGCGGCGGGCCAGCAGCACGAGGAGCACGGCGGCGACCAGCGCGGCCAGGGGGACGACGACGGGCAGGACGGGGACCTGGCGGAACACGGGGGAGGACCTCTCGGACGCGGGTGCGGTCGCGCGCCGGGGTGACCCGGCGACGTGCCACCGTGGCACCGACCAGCGGGTTCGTGCATCCACCCGTGGTCGGACGCGGTCGCCCGACCCTCCGGCCGTCGGGTGCAGATCGACCGTCGCGCGCGACGCGGGATTCAGGCCGAGGGCGCGGTCGGTGCGGACACGATGGCGGCGAGCCGGCCGAACGCCTCGTCGAGCAGCTCGGACAGGTCGCGTCCGGTGCTGGCGGCGAGGTCGTTCGCGGTGCGCATGCACGCGAACGCCGCTCCGACCGCGGCTGCCGGCGCGGGGTCGGCGTCGTCCCAGGCGTGCCCCGCGGCGCGCGCTCGTTCGCGTGCGACCTCGACCAGCGCACCCTGGATGGCGTCGAGGCGTTGGAGGTAGGAGGCGCGCAGCGCGTCGTCGTCCTGCACGATGCGCTCCATCGCCGCCATGCGCTGGGCCTTGGCGGTGTCCCTGGCGTAGTCGACGACGCCGTCGAACACCCGGCGCAGCGAGCTCCACAACGACTCGTCGGCCGGGCGGGCGCGCAGGGCGTCCGCGAGCTGATCGGCCATCGCGTCGTACTTGCCCAGGACGAGGTCGTCCTTGGAGGCGAAGTAGCGGAAGAAGCTGCGCCGCGACATGCCGACGGCGGCTGCGATCTGGTCGACCGTGGTGCCCTCGTACCCCTGGGCGACGAACAGGTCCTGCGCCGCGTCGATCAGCTCGGCGCGCACAGCGCGGCGGGTGCGCTGCCGCAGCGGCGAGGTCGTCGGTTCCGTGGCCATGCGCGCGAACCTACCACCGGTTGCACATCTGACACCCAGTGCCATACCGTGCTTCGAGTGACACATACAGTTCTGACGGAGGCGCACATGTCGAAGGTCTGGTTCATCACCGGGACGAGCCGCGGGTTCGGCCGGGAGTTCGCCGTCGCCGCGCTGGGACGCGGCGACCGGGTGGTCGCGACGGCCCGGGACGCGGCCTCGCTCGACGACCTGGTCGCCGAGTACGGCGACGCGGTCCTGCCGCTCGCGCTCGACGTGACGGACCGCGACGCGGCGATCGCCGCCGTGGCCACCGCGGTGGAGCGGTTCGGGCGCCTGGACGTCGTGGTCAACAACGCCGGCTACGGGCTGTTCGGCGCGGTCGAGGAGATCACCGAGCAGCAGCTGCGCGACCAGCTCGAGGTCAACCTGTTCGGCGTCCTGCACGTCACCCAGGCGGTCCTGCCGGTGCTGCGCGAGCAGGGGAGCGGCCACATCGTGCAGATCTCCACGATCGGCGGCGTCGCGGCCTTCCCGAACCTCGGCGGCTACCACGCCTCGAAGTGGGCGCTCGAGGGCCTGACCGAGTCCCTGGCGCAGGAGGTCGCCGGGTTCGGCATCAAGGTCACCCTGGTCGAGCCCGGCGGGTTCGCGACCGACTGGGCGGGCAGCAGCGCCACGCACGCGACGCCGCTGCCCGCGTACGACGGCCTGCGCGAGGCGATGGCGTCCATGCGTGGGTCCAGCGTCCCGGGCGACCCCACGGCGGCCGGGCCCGCGCTGCTCAAGGTGGTCGACGCCGAGCAGCCGCCGCTTCGGGTGTTCTTCGGCGCGATGCCGACGCAGATGATCCCGGGCCTGTACCAGTCCCGCCTGGACACCTGGGAGCAGTGGAAGGACGTGTCCGTCGAGGCCGACGGCCACTGACCCCACCCCTCACCTCGGGGCGGCGACCACCCCGGCGGTCGCCGGCCCGAGGCCGTACCGAGGCGCGTCCGCCGCCCGGTCGAGCGGGTCCGTCGGGCAGGAGCCGGCGGCGCCTCTCGGCGTGCTGCGGCGGTCGCAGCGCAGCGTCGCCGGATCCGTGAGCAGTCGCCTCGCGCTGCGGTGGCGGTCGCCAGCGGTTCGGGGGAGCGTGGCGTGATCCCACCACCGGACCCTGGAGGCAGCGTGCGCGACGACCCACGGCAGACCGACGACGAAGGCCTCGAACCGACGCGTCCGCCGGAGCGGTTCGACAGGCTGCGCGAGTGGGTCCTGACCGATCCGGGGGACCTGTCGCGGGTGCGCCGCGAGCTGTTGGAGGAGATCACCGCGGTGCACGCCGAGGAGCAGAACTCCCTGCTCGGCATCCCGGAGCGGATGATCCTGGTGGCCTCCGAGCTCGCGACGAACGCGCTGAACCACGGCCTGCCGCCGACGATCGTGCGCCTGATGACCGATGGTCGGACGTTCCTCATCGACGTGGCCGACCACGACCTGTCGAGCGCCCCGCGGGTCGCGGGTCAGCGGCCCCCCGGTCGTGGCGGGTTCGGCCTGCAGATCGCCCGCCGCCTGTCTCAGCAGGTCGGGTGGTACGCCACGGAGTCGACCAAGCACGTGTGGGCGACGTTCGACCCGCAGGGCTAGGACCCCGACCGCGCATCGGGCGAGGGCGGGGGGCCGAGGTCTTCGGCCGTCGCGCGAGATCGCCGAGGCGCTCGAGGGTGCGCTGCGTGCGTGCCGCGAGCCGGCGACCTCGACGGTCACCGGCTCGCCGCGGCGCCGCGCGCAGGCGCTACTGGCGCCCTCTGCGTACCAGGACTGGTCGTCCTCCTCGATCGGATCGGCGCAGCCGGCCTCTGTGATCCGGGCGGCGCCGCGGCGAACGCTCGGCACGCGAGCACGTTCGACGAGCGCCATCGGCGGACGGTTCCTCTGAGACGGCATTCGGGTGGCTGCGCAGCATCGCGGTCATCCTGGGCCTGTTCAGCGGAGGGCTGCTCGTCGTCGCGTACCTCGTCGCACTTCTGTTCGCACCGCGCATCCGGTCCACCGGCGAGTACCGACAAGCTCTCGAGGCTGACCGGCGACGCAAGCAGCGCTGACGAGCGCCACATGGTGCGAGCAGGACGTCGTGACGTTCGTGCTGCTCGGGGAGAGGGCCGGCTCGTGCGTCACGGAGAGACGGTGCTGGTGGTCCTGCGGCATGAGATGTGATGCGCAGACCACCATCTGACATAACGTGCATTATCGGCGTTACGTGAGCACCCGCCGGATCGGACCCACCGGCCGGACGACCGCCCAGGCCGCGGCGCTCCCCAGACCCCACGTGACGGCGGCGATCGCGGCCGCGAACACCGCGAACACCGCGAACATCCGGTCGTACGGCGCGGTCGTGTCGATGGACCGCCAGCCGAACGGCCCCCACGGGCTCAGCAGGAACGCCGCACCGACGGCAGCGGCTCCCGCGGCGAACCAGCCGACCGTCAGCACCTGCCACCCGAGCCCGGCCTCGCGCAGGCTCACCGCGGTGATCACCAGCAGCGGGACGCCGATCACCGCGGCGGGCACGACGGCGAGCGCTGGGACCCAGAGCGCGACGTACCCGAGATCACCCCATGCGCCGGTCTCGCCCGTGTGCGCGACGGCGGCCACGAGCAGGGCCAGGACGGTCGCGGCGACCGACAGCGTGAAGGCCAGCGGCCACACGAGCAGCAGGCGCCACCACCGGACCGTCATGCCGCGATCATGGCACCCGGTCGGCCTCCGAGGTGCACGAACGCCGGGTGGTGCTCAGGACGCCGACGGGACGAGCCCCCGTCAGCGCGACCCGGCGCGCAGCCCCGTCAGCAGCACCGCCACCGCCGCACGCGCGTCGTAGCGCTCGTCCGACTCGGCGCCGATGCACAGGTTCCCCACGGACCGCATCAGCTCGTAGGCACCCAGCGCGTCGCTGATCTCACCCGCGGCGCGCGCCGCGGCCAGCAGCTCGCCGCACACCGGCACGAGCCGGCCGACGAACAGCCCGTGCAGCGCCTCGAACCCCGGGTCCGTCGAGCGCAACGCTCCGGCGAGCCCGTGCTTGGTGACGAGGAAGTCCACGAACCCGTCGATCCACGTCGCCAGCGCCGCCGACGGCGACCCGCCCGCCGCGAGCAGGTCCGGACCGAGGCGCGCCAGCGCGTCGATCTGGTGCCGATAGACGGCGACGACCAGGTCGGCGCGCGTCGGGAAATGCCGGTAGATCGTGGCGACGCCGACGCCGGCCCGTGCGGCGACGTCGCGCACCGGCACGTCGACGCCGGCCCGCACGAACTCCGTGGCCGCCGCGTCCAGCAGCGCGGCGACGTTGCGCTCGGCGTCCGCGCGCCGCCGTCCCCGCCCCGGGGTCGTCTCGGTCTCGGTCATCTGGTGGGTCACCTCACGCTGCTTGCTCAACGGAACACGGTTCCATATCGTCTACCGGAACACTGTTCCGCATGGCTCAGTGTGCCAAATCGTCGTCCCCGTCGAAAGGCCATCGCCGTGACCACCAGCACGATCCCCGCGACGCCCATCAGCTCGGTCAAGCCGGTCGAGGTCCCGGCGCCCGGTCGCCCCGCTCCCCTGCACGTGCGGGTCACCGCTCCCCTGCGCGGCGACCACCTCCCCGTCGTCGTCCTGTCGCACGGCAACGGCTGGTCGATGGACGGCTACGCCCCCCTCGCCGAGCACTGGGCCGGCGAGGGCCTCGTCGTCGTCCAGCCCACGCACCTCGACTCGCGCTCCCGGGGCCTCGGCCACGACGACCCCGGCTTCGCGGACATCTGGCGGTGGCGGATCGCGGACGTCACCGCCGTGCTGGACCACCTCGACGAGATCGTGGCGGCGGTGCCCGGGCTCGGGGGCCGGGTGGACCCGGCGCGGGTGGCGGTCGCGGGGCACTCGTGGGGCGCGCAGACGGCCGGGGCGCTCCTCGGCGCCGGCGTGCTCAGCCCCGGCGGAGCGCGCGAGGAGCGGTTCGCAGACCCGCGGGTCCAGGCCGGCGTGCTCCTCGCGGCGACGGGGACCGGCGACAGCCTCACGCCGTTCGCCGCGGAGCACCTGCCGTTCATGCGCCCCGCCTACGCGCACCTGACCACCCCGACGCTGGTGGTCGCGGGTGACGCCGACCGGTCGGCGCTGTCCACCCGCGGCCCCGACTGGTTCACCGACGCCTTCCACCTCAGCCCGGGAGCGGAGGCGCTGCTGACCCTGACGGGCGGCGAGCACGCGCTCGGCGGCGTCGTCGGTCACGAGGTCGCCGAGACCACCGATCCCAGCCCGGAGCGGGTCGACCTCGTCCAGCGCGTGACCACCGCGTGGCTGCGCACGCGGCTGGGCGTCGATCCCGCGGCCTGGTCGGAGACCGTCGCCGACGTCCGGCGGACCGGCACGAGCACCGGGGTGCTGACGACGGCGTGACGGTCGCCGTCAGCGCGGCTCGAGCACCACGACCGGGATCTCCCGCGTCGTCTTCGCCTCGTACCCGGCGAACCCGGGGTACTCGGCCTTCTGCTGCTCCCAGATGCGCGCGCGCTCGTCGCCGGTTGCCACCCGCGCCAGGAACTCGCGCGTCGCGGTGCCGATCTCGGCCGAGACCCGCGGCTCCGCCACCAGGTTGTGGAACCACGCGGGGTTCACGTCGAGCCCGGCGTACGAGGCGAACACGGCCACCCGGCCCTCGCCGAGGTCCCGGTACATGACCGGGTTCACGCGCTCCTGGCCCGACCTCGCCCCGATGGTGTGCAGCAGGAGCAGCGGCGCCCCCTCGAACCGCCCGCCGACCTTGCCGTCGTGCGTGCGGAACTCCTCGATGATGCTCGCGTTCCAGTCGCTCATGGTCGCCTCTCTCGTGTCCCGACAGCACAACACGGCTGATCGGCCCCGTCATCCGGACCACGGGACGGGCGGCCCCGCCGGACCGGAAATAGGGCGACGAGCACGGACCACGTGGTGCATGCTCGGTCCGAGTGCGCCGCGCGAACCGCCGCGGCCGCCGGAGCAGCAGCAGCAGCAGAACGAGGAGCGCGCGGATGTCCGCAGGGAGCGAGGTCGGCCGCCACGGCCACCTTGTGTGACGGGTCCCCGCCGTCGCGCCGGACCGACCCACCCGCACGGGTGCGCGTCCCGGTCCCCCGCGACGGCGCTGCCCCGTGCCCGCGCGGCCCTGACCGCGCCGGGCGCTCCCCCTCACCGAGAGCGAGCTCCACCATGCGTGCCCTGACCGTGCCCGAGATCCGCGCGTCCTTCGTCAACTGCTCCCGTCGCGACGCGGCCCAGGCCGTGCTGCCCGACCTCGCGTCCCTCGACTGGGACCGCCTGGACTACCTGGGCTGGACCGACGCGAAGAACCCCCGCCGCGCCTACGTCGTCACCCGCGTCGACGACCGCCCGACCGGCATGGTGCTGCGCGCCTCCGACGGCGCCACCCGCCGCAGCGCGGTGTGCACCTGGTGCGAGGACGTCGTCGCGACCAACGAGGTCGCCCTGTTCGTCGCGAAGCTGGCCGGCCCGGCCGGGCGGAACGGCGACACGGTCGGCACGCTGATCTGCGCCGACTTCGCGTGCTCCCGCAACGCCCGGCGCCGCCCCACGATCGTGGAGGCGGGGGACGACGCCGCCGCGGTGGTCGCCCGGCGGGTCGCGGCCGTGCAGGAGCACAGCACGCGGTTCGTGGCCGCGGTCGCCCGCGGCTGAACCCCCGGCGTGCGCCGCACGGGCGTACCGTGCGGCGCATGCCGATCGCGCTCGAGAACGTCGGGATCGCCGTCCGGGACCTGGACGCGACGATCGCCTTCTTCACCGACCTGGGCCTGGAGGTGCTCGGCCGGGACGAGGTCAGCGGCGAGTGGGCGGACACGGCCGTCGGGCTCGACGGCAACCACGCCCGGATCGCGATGCTCGGCACCCCGGACGGCCACGGGCGGCTCGAGCTGTTCGAGTACCTGCATCCCCACGCGATCGAGACCGAGCCGACGCTCCCGAACGAGATCGGGATGCACCGGGTCGCGTTCTCGGTCGACGACCTCGACGCCGCGCTGGCGACGGCCGCGCGGCACGGCTGCCACCCGCTGCGCGGGGTCGCGACGTACGAGGACGCCTACCGGCTGACGTACGTGCGCGGGCCGAGCGGCATCATCGTGATGCTCGCGCAGGACCTGCGCCGGGGCTGACGCGGGTCAACCCGCGTCGGCCCGCATCCGCGCGAGCCAGTCGGCGACGAGCGCCGCCGTCACCGCCGGCTGCTCCAGTTGCACGTCGTGGCCCGCGGCGTCGAGCACCGCGAACGTGGTCCTCGGGTAGTGCGACCGGCGCGCCCACGCGTCCTCGTAGCCCACGACGTGGTCCTGCCGCGCGGTCAGCACCAGGCCCGGTGCGGTGAACGGCTCCGGGTCGGCGTCCTCCGGCTCGCGGTCCAGGGCGTACCGCGCGGCGATCCGCGCGAGCGCCCGCGTGTCCGCGGCGAGCAGCCCCGGCCGGACGTGCTCGAGGAACGCCCGGACGTGCGCCTCGGACTGCACGACCGCGTCCTCGGCGTAGTCGGACGCGGCCTCGCCCGCCAGCGCGACGGCCGCGGGATCGGTGCGGAGCACGGTGGCCGGCGGGACGTCCCGGCGGGCGTGCTCCGCGACGAACACGCCCGCGACGGTCGCCAGCCCCAGGGCCCGGGGCCGGAGGTCGTGCGCGACCTGCCGGGCGACCATGCCGCCGAACGACTGCCCCAGCACCGCGAACGGCTGGTCGCCGATCCGGCGGTCCAGCTCCTCCTCGACGGCCGCCACCACGTCCTGCGTGCTCGCGACGTCCCCCGCCGGCGTCCCGCCCGCGCCCGGCAGGTCCAGGTACAGCCGCCGCCACCCGCCGGCCGCCTCGACGACGGGGTCGAGCGGCAGCAGGGCGCGATGGTCGAGGCCGAAGCCGTGCAGGAGGACGAGCGGCGTCCCGCTCCCGCGGTCGATGACGTTCACCGGCGCACCGTAGCGGCCGCCGCCGACACCGTCACCGCAGGCCGAACCCGCCGTCCGACGTCAGCACCTGCCCGACGACCCAGGACCCCGCCGGGCTCACGAGCCAGCCGATCAGCCGCGCGGGATCGGTCGGCTCGCCCCACCGCCCGAACGGCGTCGCCGCCCGGAGCGCGTCGAGCTCGGCCAGTGGGCGGTCGGTCGACCCGGGGTCCAGGTACCCCGTGTTCACCGGGCCGGGGTTCACCGTGTTCAGCACGATCCCGAGGTCCAGCAGCTCGGCCGCCACCGTGGCCGTCACCCCGGCCAGGGCGGCCTTCGACGCCGCGTACGCCACCTCGCCGCGCATCGGCCCGTGCTGCTGCCCGGACGTCATCCAGACGACCTTCGGGGCGCGCTCGGGGTCCGCCGGCGCCCGTCGCGCGTGCCGCTCCCCCGGCCGGGTCCCGGTCGACGCCGGCGCGAACTGGCGCGCGAACCCCTGCGTGAGCTGGATCGTCGAGCGGGTGTTCGCCTGCCAGAACGCGTCGAGCACCTCCGGCGTCATGTCGAGGACCGAGCCGTCCCCGCCGCTGCGGGCGTGGTTGCACACCAGCACGTCGACCGTGCCGGTCAGGCCGCGGGCCGCGGCGAGCAGGGCGTCGACCTCGGCCGGGTCCCGCAGGTCCGCGCTCGCGCGCCCTGCGACCGCGTCGCCCCGGAGGGCCGCCCGGACGCCCGCCGCGACCGCGTCGAGGTCGTCGCCGCCCCAGGGCTGGTCGGCGTCGTGCGGCGCGTAGTCGTGCGTGAAGACGCTCGCGCCCAGGCGTCCCAGCTCGCGCGCGACTGCGTACCCGATGCCCTGCCGGCGGGACACGCCCGTCACGAGCGCGGTGCGGCCGGCCAGCGGGAGCTCGTCGAGGTGCATCCCGCGACCGTACCGACGCGGGTCAACGGGATTCCCGGCGCCCGCCTAGCCCAGCGCGACGACGGTGCTGACCAGCGGGCCGACGACGACCAGGTGCATCAGCCCGAAGAACGCCCCGCAGACCAGCGTGAAGCCGGCGGCCTCGACGAGCCGACCGGGCGCCCGCAGGTGCGTCACGACCCGCGCCACGAGCCGCCACGGGCGCAGCACGTCCCAGCTGTTCACCCGGATGTTCCGCCCGAGGTAGATGCCGAACGCCGCGAGCAGCAGCACCGCGACGGTCAGCCAGCGCACCTCGGCCGACACCAACCCGTCCACGTCGTCGAACCGCAGCGCCGCGTACGCGAGCTGGACGAAGAAGACGTTGATCAGCATGTTCAGCACGCCCGACATCGCCAGCGACAGCACCAGCAGGATGTCGTACCACTCGGGGACGCGCTCCCCCCGCTTGCGGTGCGACTGGTTGAGCTCGGTGATCAGGTACCCGGCGTTGGGCAGCAGGAGGAGCCACACCAGCACGACGACGACCTCCGCGGCCACGCCCACCGCGCGCGGCGCACCGGCGGCGAGCAGCACGGCCACCGCCAGGACGCCCGCCCCGAGGACCACGACCGGCGCGATCGACAGGCCGATGTTCAGCAGCATCGGCCGGTAGAGCCTCGTCCGGAACAGCGGCGCCCGTGCGACCACCAGCAGCAGGGCGAGCGCGTTCATCCCGACGACGCCGAGCACCGTGTCCTGCAGCAGCACGTCTCCCCCGTCCTCGGGCGCCCGGCGCGCCCGGCACGAAGCCTGGCACGGCCGGCGCCCGCCGACCCGTGGACCGCGGGGTCTTGACGCCGCACTTGCTTTTTGCAAGTGTGGTGCAGGTCACAGTCAGCCGCGTCCGAGGGAGTGCACCATGACCGCGATCTTCGTCAACCTGCCGGTGACCGACCTCGAGCGCGCGAAGGCGTTCTACGAGGCCGTCGGGTTCACCATCAACCCGCAGTTCACCGACCACAACGCCGCGTGCGTCGTCGTCGAGGAGGACCACGGGTACGTCATGCTCGTCACCCGCGACTACTTCCAGTCGTTCAGCGACCGGCCGATCGGCGACCCGTCGACGACGGTGTCCGCGACGACCGCGATCTTCCTGGACAGCCGCGCCGCGGTGGACGACACGATCGCCCGGGGCCAGGGCGCGGGCGGCGTCGAGGAGCGGCCCGCCGCCGACTACGGCTTCATGTACCAGCGGCAGATCGCCGACCCCGACGGCAACCTGCTGGAGTTCGGCTGGATGGACCCGGTCGCCGCCGCGCACGGCCCCGCGGCCGTGGCGGACCAGCAGGCCTGAGCCGATGGCCGCGCGCGACTACGGGCAGTACTGCGGCGTCACCCGGGGGCTGGAGCTCGTGGGCGAGCGCTGGGCGCTGCTCGTCGTGCGCGACCTGCTCGTCGGGCCGCGCCGCTACGGCGAGCTCGCCGCGGGGCTCCCCCGCATCCCGAGCAACGTCCTGGCGGCGCGGCTCAAGGAGCTGCAGGAGGCCGGGGTGATCCGCCGGGCGCCCCGGTCCCGGGTCATCGTCTACGAGCTCACGCCGTACGGGCGCGAGCTGGAGCCCGTCGTCCTCGCGCTCGGGGCGTGGGGCTTCAAGGCGATGGGCGAGCCGCGCGAGGGGCAGGTCGTCACGCCCGACTCCCTGACGGTCGCCCTCCGCACGGCGTTCCGCCCCGAGGTCGCCGCGGGGCTGCCGCCGACCGCCTACGCCGCGCGCGTCGGGCCGGCCGACCTGCTCGTCCGCGTCGACGGCCCCGCGCTGGCCGTGGCGCCGTCCGACGGCACCGCGTCGGCGGACCTCGCGTTCGCGACCGGCCCGGCGATCCGGCGGCTCATCTCGGGCGACCTCGACCCCGCCGGCGCGATCGCGACCGGCGTGGTCGAGGTGCTCCGCGGGCCGGGCGACCTGCTCGACCGGTTCGCGCGGACGTTCCACCTGGCGGCCTGAGCCGCGCCGCGGCGCGCCCGCGCGGGCCGGGGCCGACGCGCTCGGGCCGCTCGGCGCGCCGGACAGCGCGTGCCGTGGTCCACTGCGGGTCGTGACCGCACGCTGCCGGACGGCAGCCGTGCCCCGCCGCTGGACGGAATGATGAGCGCCATGAACTCGACCGGCCCGACCGGCCCCGCCGACGCGACCCCCGACGCGCCCGACGGCGACGGCTACCCCGCCGACACCTCGCTCGCCCGCGACGCCGGGCCGCTGCGCTCGGTCGTCGTCTACAACCCCGTGCGGGTCGACGGCCTGGAGGAGCGGCGCGCGGCGGTCGAGGCCGCGCTGACCGAGGCCGGGTGGCCGCTGCCCGAGTGGGTGGAGACCACCGCGGAGGACCCGGGCGCCGGGCAGGCGCGGCAGGCCGTGGCGGACGGCGCGCAGGTGGTGTTCGCCTGCGGCGGCGACGGTACCGTGCGGTCCTGCGTCGAGGGCCTCGCCGGCACGGACGTCGCCCTGGCGGTGCTGCCCGCCGGGACCGGCAACCTGCTCGCCGCGAACCTCGGCGTGCCGGACGACCCGGCCGCCGCCGTGCAGATCGCGACCGACCACGGCCGACGACGGATCGACGTGGGCGAGGCCGACGGCCGGACGTTCGCGGTCATGGCGGGGATGGGCTTCGACGCCGCGCTGCTGGACGACGCGTCCACCGCGCTCAAGGCCAAGGCCGGCCCCGTCGCCTACGTGCTGTCGGCGCTGAAGCACCTGCGCGACCGCAGCATGCACCTCGAGATCCACCTCGACGACCGGCCCCCGGTGCGCCGCCGGGCGCGCTCGGTGCTGATCGGCAACGTCGGCCGGCTCCAGGGCGGCGTGCGGCTCCTCGCCGACGCCGAGCCCGACAACGGGCAGATGGACGTCGCCGTCCTCGCGCCGCGCACCGTCGGGCACTGGATCCAGACCGCCTGGGGCGTGCTCCGGCACCCGCACGAGGTGGCGCACATGGACGTGCTGCGCGCCGAGCGGATCCGGGTCGTCAGCGACCGCGAGGAGCGGCGGCAGGTCGACGGGGACGTCATCGACCCGGGCCGCACGCTCACCGTGACCGTGCGGCCGCGGGCCCTGGAGCTGTGCGTGCCGCGTCCCGAGCGCAGCGCGGACCTGTCCGAGGGCTCGGAGCGGCTCGGGCGGTAGCCGGGGCTCGGCGGCGCCGTCGCGGCGGGTCAGCGACGTGGGTCCAGGCGCAGCGTGCTGCCGACGGCGGCCGGCGCCACGACCGAGTCCGCCCCGGGCCCGCCGTACTTCGCGCGGTACGCCGCCGTCACGCCGTCCGGCGCGGTCGCGCCGACGTCGACGACCGCGGCGTCCGCCGTGAGCCCCGGGACCCGCACCCGCGCCCGGCCCGACGCCACCGCGGCGCCGTACCAGCCGGTGCCCCGGCGGGCCCAGGTGCGCACGTAGACGCGCCCGTCGACGACGACCACCCAGATCGGGGTCCAGGGCCGGTGCGTGCCGTCGCGCCGCTCGGCCGCGACCTCGAGCTCGCGGGCGCGCCCGATCAGGTCGACCTCGCCCGCCGTCCACCCAGCGTCGTCCACCACGGGCTCAGTGTGCCCCCGCGCGCGGCCGCGCGTCTGGCAGCATGCCCGGGTGACCGCGCGCACCGCCCTCCTCGTCGTCGACCTGCAGACCGGCGTGCTGGACGGGTGCGTGGACGCCGCCGGGGTCCTCGCCCGCACCGCCGCGCTCGTCGACCGGGCCCGGGCCGAGGGCGTCCCGGTGGTGTGGGTGCAGGACCACGGCGCGTTCGAGGTCGGCTCCCCCGCCTGGGAGCTGGCCCCGCCGCTGGCGCGCCGCGACGACGAGCCGCTGGTGGGCAAGACGTACCGGGACTCGTTCGCCGGCACCGACCTCGCCGACGTGCTGGCGGGGCTGGGCACCACGCACCTCGTGGTCGCCGGCGCGCAGAGCGACTACTGCATCCGCACGACCACCCAGTCGGCGGCGGTCCGCGGGTTCGACGTGACCCTGGTGAGCGACGCGCACACGACGACCGACGCCGAGCACGACGGCGTCCGCATCTCCGGCGAGCAGATCGTCGCGCACACCACGATGTACTTCCGCGGCCTGCGCTACCCCGGGCGGCGGTACGCGGCGGTGCCGCACGACCGCGTCGTCCTCGCCTAGCGGGGCCGGTGGCCCCGGGCGCGCCGCCGCCGCGCCCCGTACGCTTCCCCGCGTGCTCCGCCTCTCCCCCGCCCGGATCGCGTTCGTCACGGAGCGCCACCTCGCGACGCTCACCACCCTGCGTGCCGACGGCAGCCCGCACGTCGTGCCCGTCGCGTTCACCTGGGACGCGGAGGCGGGCGTGGCGCGCGTGACCACGAAGCCGACGACCCAGAAGGCGGTGAACGCGCGGCGCGGCGGTCCCGGCGGCTCGGGACGTGCGGCGCTGTGCCAGGTGGACGGGCGCCGGTGGCTCACGCTCGAGGGCACGGTGGAGGTCGCCGACGACCCCGCCGAGGTCGCCGAGGCGCTGCGCCGCTACGAGCAGCGGTACCGCCCGCCGAACCCCGCCGTCGAGCGGGTCGTGCTGCGCGTCGTGGCCGACCGGGCGATGTCCTCGCGGGACCTCGCCTGAGTCGGCGACAGTTCGATGGTTGACAGTTAGAGCCCTAACACTTACGTTGCTCAGCATGGACGCGCCCGAGCTCACCACGACCCTCGACCTGGTCCGCTGGATCGCCTGGGCCCAGCGCAAGGCCGGCGAGGACTGGGTCCGCACCCGCGGGCTCAGCCACGAGCAGGCCTTCGTCCTCGGCTACCTCGCGCGGAGCCCCGGGACGATCCAGCGCGACATCGCCGCGATCACCCGGACCAGCGCCGCCAGCGTCTCGAGCCTGCTCAAGGGCCTGGAGCAGCGCGGCCTGGTCGAGCGCCGCACCGAGCCGGGCGACGAGCGCAGCAAGCGCGTGCACGCCACGCCCGAGGGCGCCGAGCTCGTGGCGGGCTTCGCCGCCGCGGTCGAGGCGGCGGACGCCACCATCCTGGCCCCGCTCGACCCGGACGAGCGGGACGCCCTGCACGCCCTGCTCCAGAAGGTCACGGCCGCGCTCCCCCGCCCGACGCGGGACTGACCGCCCCCTGACCGTCCCCACCGCGCGGCCCGTCCGCGCGGCGGCACCCCGCGCCCTCGCGCGCCTCCCCCACCCCACGCACCCACGCGGCGTCCGCCGCGCGCTTCGCCCTGCCCTGAAACGGAGCAGCCATGCGCACCACGCCCCCCACCCCCGATGCCGCCACCCCGGCCGACGCCCCCGGCACCGACCGGTGGTTCCTCTCCTCCGCGCCCGTCGTCAGCGCCCTCGTGCACCTCTGCGTGCCGATGGCGGCGGCGATGATCGTCGGCGCGCTCTACAACGTCGTCAACGCCGGCTTCATCGGCTCGCTGCACGACGACGCCCTGCTCGCCGCCGTGACCCTGGGCTCCCCGGTGCTCGCGCTGGTCATGGCCATCGGGAACGTCTTCGGCGTCGGCGGCGGGGCGCTGGTGTCCCGGCTCCTCGGGGCCGCCGAGCACGACGGGGCCCGCGGCGACGAGATCCGGCGCGTCTCGTCCTTCGGGCTCTGGGGCACCGTCGGCGCGGGCGCCGTGCTCGGCGGGGTCGCGCTGCTGCTGCTCGGCCCGGTGGTGCACCTGCTCGGGGCGGACCAGGCGGCGCGGCACGCGACCACGACGTTCGTCGCGATCCTGCTGGCGTTCGTCCCGGTGCTCGCCGCGGCCGTCTGCCTGGAGCAGCTGGTGCGCGCCGAGGGCGCCGCCCGGCAGGTGATGACCGGCCTCGTCGCCTCGACCGTCGCCAACGTCGCGCTGGACGCGCTGTTCATCCTGGGCCTGCACCTCGGCGTGGCCGGGGCGGCGCTGGCCGTCGGCCTCGCGAACCTCGTGTCCGTCGGCTACTTCGCCGTGTGGCTCACCCGGAACAGCACGCAGATGAGCCTGGCCCCAAGGTGGTTCACCCTGTCCCCGACCGTGCTGAAGCCCGTGCTCGGCGTCGGCGTCGGGACGCTGCTGCAGTCCGCGTTCCTCATCGTCACCGCGCTCGTGCTCAACAACCTCGCCGCCGGCTACGGCGACGGCCCGCTCGCCGCGATGGGCGTCGCCGTGCGGATCGCCCAGGTGCCGGAGTTCCTGGTCATGGGCGTGACGCTCGGCGTGCTGCCGCTGCTCGCCTACGCCTACGGCAAGGGCGACCGGGCGCGGCTGACCGCGGCGCTGCGAACCTCGGCGGTCGCGGTCGGCGGGGTCGCGCTGCTGTTCTCCGCGGGGGTGTTCCTGCTCCGCGACACGGTGCTGGCCGCGTTCCTCACCGACCGCTCCGTCCTCGCGCTGGGCGCCACGGTCCTGGCGGCGCAGCTCACGGCGATGATCGCCAACGGCTTCACCGGGCTCCTCACCTCGCTGTTCCAGGCGACCGGCCAGGCGCTGGCGGCCACCGTCATGTCCGTGACGCAGGGCGTGCTGTTCGTGCCGGTCGTCCTGCTCGGCGACCTGTGGTTCGGGCTCCCGGGCATCATCTGGGCGCTGACCGTCACCGAGGTCGCGGTCCTGGCGGCCGGGGCGGTGCTGCTGCTGACGACCCGGCGGGCGATCGACCGCGGGCTGGCGGAGGGCAGCCCCGAGCGCGCGGAGGAGGCCCTCGCGGCCGCGGCGGGCTGACGGCGGGACCCGGGTCGGGCCGGGTCCCGGGCCCGGGCGGCCGCGGAATGCGCTGGCCACCGCGCGGCGCCCCGCGCGACCATCGCCGCGTGGACGACACGACCGCCGAGACCCGGCTCCCCGGCGGCGGCATGGGCGGCGCCGTCCGGTCCGGCGACACCGTGCGGCGCGCCGGCGGCCCCTGGACCCCGACCGTGCAGCGGCTGCTCGCCCACCTGCGCGCGGCGGGCGTCCCCGGGGTCCCGGAGCCGCTGGGCGTCGACGACCGGGGCCGGGACGTCACCGGCCTCGTCCCGGGCGACGTGCCCGCCTACCCGCTGCCGCCCTGGGTGTGGCGCGATGACGTGCTCCGCGACGCCGGGGTGCTGCTCCGGCGCGTGCACGACGCCTCGGCGTCGTTCGACCGGACCGGTGCCACCTGGCGCCTGCCCGGGCGCCGGCCCGCCGAGGTGATCTGCCACTGCGACACCTCGCCGGACAACATGGTGTTCCGCGACGGCCGGCTGGTGGCGCTGATCGACTGGGACACCGCTGCCCCGGGACCGCGGGCCTGGGACCTGGCGTACCTGGCGTACCGGCTGGTCCCGCTCGGCCCGGCGGGCGCGGACGCGGCCCCGGTCCCCCTGGCCGAGCGCCGGCGTCGGATCGAGCTGCTGTGCCGGGCGTACGGCGGCGTCCGGCCCGAGGACGTCCTCGCGGCGGTCCCGGTGCGGCTCCGGGAGCTCGCGCGGTTCACCCGGGAGCGCGCCGACGGTGACGCGCGGCTGCTCGGGCACGTCGGCCTCTACCTCGGCGACGCGGCGTGGGTCGAGGCCCGGGCGGCGCGCCTCGCCGCGGCGCGGGACGAGGGCTGAGCGCTGGTCGCCGGCCGCGGAAACACCTCGACCTCGGCGGCGGACCGGACGAGCATGGCGCCATGGACCGCCCCACCCGGTGGACCCGGGCGACCGTCTACCCCGACATGTGGGTCGACCCCGCCGACGACCCGCGGAACAGCGACGGCGCGAGCCCCGACGGGGAGCTGCCGACGCTGCTCGACTACCTCGCGCGGTACCGGGCGACGCTCCTGATGAAGTGCGACGACCTCGACGCCGAGCAGCTCGCCCGCCGGTCGGTCCCGCCATCGACGCTGTCGCTGCTCGGCCTCGTCCGGCACCTGGCCGAGGTGGAGCGGGACTGGCGCGGCTGGATCACGCCGGGCGCGGTGCCGCCCCGGCTGTACGGCGGGGACGACGGGGACGTCGAGAGGGCCGTCGCCGACCCCGCCGTGGTCGCGGGAGCGTTCGCGGACCTCGCCCGGGAGCAGGCCACGACGGACGCGGTCGTCGCCGCGCACCCGGACCCGGGCGAGCGCCTCGGTGCGGACGGCATCGCGGTGCGGGAGCTCCAGGTGCACCGGATCGAGGAGTACGCCCGGCACTGCGGGCACGCCGACCTGCTGCGCGAGTGCGTCGACGGCCGCGTCGGGCAGTGAGCCGGGGGCGGTCGCTCGCACCGCCGGGTGGCGCAGGTCACGGAACACCCGGCGCCCCGTCGGCGCTGGCCCGTGCGTGAAGATCTTCGACCCCACCACCGTCGGCCGCGTCGCGCTGGCCAACCGCGTCGTCATGGCCCCGCTGACCCGGCTCCGCGCCGGGGAGTCCGCGGTGCCGGGCGACCTGCTCGTCGAGCACTACCGCCAGCGGGCCGGCATGGGCCTCGTCCTCACCGAGGGGACCTACCCCGTGATCGAGGGCCGCACCTGGACCGGGCAGCCGGGCATCGAGACCGCCGAGCAGGCCGCGGGCTGGGCCCGGGTCGCCGACGCCGTGCACGCCGCGGGCGGGCGCATCGCGATGCAGATCATGCACGGCGGCCGCATCGCCCACCCCGACGTCACCGGCGCCGCACGGGTCGTCTCCGCCAGCGCCGTCGCCGCGCCCGGGGAGATCCGCACCCCCACCGGCAAGGCCGCCCACCCGGTCCCGCACGCGCTCGACGCCGCGGAGATCGCCGAGGTGGTCCGCGGGTTCGCGGCCGCCGCCCGCCGGGCCGTCGACGCCGGGCTCGACGCGGTCGAGGTGCACGGCGCCAACGGCTACCTGATCCACCAGTTCCTCTCTCCCGCCAGCAACCTGCGGACCGACGGCTACGGCGGCACCCCCGAGGGCCGGGCGCGGCTCGCGATCGAGGTCGTCACGGCCGTCGCGGCGGAGATCGGCGCCGACCGGACCGGCATCCGCCTGTCGCCCGAGCACGACATCCAGGGCGCGGTCGAGACCGACCCCGAGGTCACCGCGGCGACGTACGCGGCGCTCGCGGACGGGCTCGCGCCGCTGGGGCTCGCGTTCGTGGACGTGCTGCACCGCGACCTGCGCGGCGCGCTCGTCCAGGACATCCGCCGCCGCGTCGGCGCGCCGCTGATCGGCAACTCGGGCTTCGCCGTGCACACCACGCGGGACGAGGCGACCGGCCTGGTCGAGGACGGCGTCGTCGACCTGGCGGCCGTCGGCCGCGCGGCGCTCGCGAACCCGGACCTCGTCGCCCGGTGGGCGCAGGACCTCGGCGAGAACGCGCCGGACCCCGCGACCTTCTACGCCGCCGGAGCCGAGGGGTACACGGACTACCCGACCGTCGCGGCCTGACCCGCGGGAGCGGGGCGCCGGGTCACCGCCCGGCGCCCCGCAGATCAGGCTCCGGGTCTCGTGGGCTAGGGGAGGTGTAGAAGAGACAGGGCGCCGGGTCACCGCCCGGCGCCCCGCTCCGCGTCACCCCCGGGGGGCGGCCCGGCCGCGACGACGCGGCGCGGCCGACCGCGGGGGGTTCGCCCGCAGATGGTCGCGCACCGTGCCGAGCACCCGCGCCAGCGCCTCCACGTCCGCGCGGTCCAGCGGGTCGACCAGCAGGTCCCGGACCACACCGATGTGCCCCGGGAACACCCGGGCGAGCACGTCGCGGCCGGCGTCGGTGATCGTCACCGTGACGCCGCGCTCGTCGTCCGGCGACGGCGCCCGGGTCACCAGCCCCGCCTTCTCGAGCAGGCCCGCCTGGTAGGTCAGGCCGCTGCGGCTGTAGACGACGCCGTCGGCCAGGTCGGTCATGCGCCGGCTGCCCTCCGGGGCGTCGCCGAGCGTGGCCAGGAGCTGGAACTGGACGTAGCTCAGGCCGCCGGCCTCCTGCAGCTGCTGCTCGACCGTGTGCCGCAGGAGGCTGCTGACCTCGATGAGCGCGAAGTACGCGCCGAGCTCGACGGGGTCCAGAACGGGCTGCGGCGTGTCGGTCATGCGAGCATCCTAGGTGCTTCGAATTCGCACCCGCGTCACCGCAGCGTGAGGACCTCGACCCCGTCCTCGGTGATCGCCACCGTGTGCTCGCTGTGCGCGGTGCGCGCGCCGGTCGCGCTGCGCAGCGTCCAGCCGTCCGCATCCGTGACCAGCTCGTCGGTGTCGGCCATGACCCACGGCTCGATCGCCAGCAGCAGCCCCGGCCGGAGGGTGTAGCCGCGCCCCGCCCGGCCGGTGTTCGCGATGTGGGGGTCCTGGTGCATCGTCGACCCGACGCCGTGCCCGCCGAACTCGGTGTTCACCGTGTACCCGGCGCCGGTGAGGACCGTGCCGATCGCGTGCGACAGGTCCCCGATGCGCGCCCCCGGCCCCGCGGCGGCGATGCCCGCGGCCAGCGCCCGCTCTGTCGCCTCGATCAGCGCGAGGCTCTCGGCCGGCTGGGTCCTCCCGACGACGAAGCTCACGGCGGAGTCGGCGACGATCCCGTCCAGCGACACGGCGAGGTCGAGCGTGAGCAGGTCACCGTCGGCCAGCGTGTAGTCGTGCGGCTTGCCGTGCAGCACCGCGTCGTTGACCGAGGTGCAGATGTAGTGCCCGAACGGGCCGCGCCCGAAGGACGGCGCGTAGTCGACGTAGCAGGACTCGGCCCCGGCGTCGGCGATCATCGCCTGCGTCCACCGGTCGATCTCCAGCAGGTTCGTGCCGACGGTGCTGCGCTCCTGCATCGTGCGCAGGATCGACGCGACCAGGGCGCCGGTGGCGCGGGCGCGGTCCAGCTCGGCGGGGTTGAGGATCTCGATCATCGTGCGGCCTTCCAGCAACCTGCGGATAACTATCCCGTCCATACTATCCCGGTACTAGAATCCCGAGCATGGTCAGGCTCCCGCTCACCCCCGACGACGTCGAGCGCGGCCGCCGGCTCGGCGCCCTGCTGCGGCAGGCCCGCGGCGAGCGGACGGTCCTCGCCGTCGCGCTCGACGCCGGGGTGTCCCCCGAGACCCTCCGCAAGATCGAGTCCGGCCGGGTCGCGACGCCGGCGTTCCCCACGGTCGCGGCCGTCGCCGAGGTGCTCGGGCTGTCGCTCGACGCGGTGTGGGCGGAGCTGCGCCGCCCCGAGGAGCCGGCGCTCGCGGCCGGGGCCGCGCGCATCGCGTCCTGAGGGCCGACGCAACCGATCCGGGCGCCGCTGCGTCTTCTCCGGTGTGACCACGATGAGCAGCGCGGACGGCGTGGACTTCCTGCGCGAGAGGTTCGCGGCGGCGGGCCAGGTGCCACCGGCCGCACCGGTGCCGGGACCCGTCGCCGACGAGGTGGCCGCCGTCGCCGTCGACCGCGACCGGCAGTTCACCGAGTTCGTCCGGCACCACCAGGCCGACCTGCTGCGCACCGCCTGGCTGCTGTGCGGCGACCGGCACCAGGCCGAGGAGCTCGTGCAGCAGGCGCTCGTC
This sequence comes from Cellulomonas sp. EB106-03-03-XG116, assembly GCF_058792015.1. Lineage (NCBI taxonomy): Bacteria > Bacillati > Actinomycetota > Actinomycetes > Micrococcales > Cellulomonadaceae > Cellulomonas > Cellulomonas sp. EB106-03-03-XG116. The sequence goes on along the minus strand of NZ_JBYTEP010000003.1, from coordinate 69,794 downwards.
CGCACCTACAGCCGCTGGGGTCACGTGCGGCAGCGCGACCCGCTCGGCTACACCCGGCGCGTCCTCGCGAACCTGCGCGTGGACCACTGGCGACGCCGACGGCGCGAGGTCCTCGTCCCACCCGACGAGGTGTCCCCCGCTGACACGCCGCTGCACGGGCGCTCGGCGAGCGATCGCACGGGCGACCGCGACCAGCTCGTGCGCGCGCTCGCCACGCTGACCCCGCGGCAGCGCCGGGTCGTCGTCCTGCGGCACGTCCTGGACCTCTCCGAGGCGGAGGTCGCCGAGGACCTGGGCGTCAGCGCCGGGACCGTCAAGTCGACCGCCTCCCGGGCGATGGCGGCGCTCCGCGTCGTCCTCGCCGCGGACCAGCCCGGGGACCAGACCCGGGACCAGACCGACGCGGGCGCCGCCCGGGACGGGAGCGACCGATGAGCACCCCCGACGACGACCTCGCCCGCCGCCTCCGGGCCCGCGCGGACGCCGAGGTGCCCGCGATGTCGGTCGACGTCGCCGCGGTCGTCCGCGGCGGCCGGCGGCGGCGCCTCGCCCGCGGCGGCGCGGTGCTGGCGGTGACGGCGCTCGCGGTCGCCGGGGCCTGGTCGGGGGTGCGCGCGCTCGACGCCGCGCCCGGCGACCTCCAGCCGGCTGGCACCTCGACCCCCGCGCCCAGCCCGGCCGACGCCGACCTGCACGCCCGGGTCGACCCGGAGGCGGGGACGATCACGTTCCCGATGGCCCGGTACGACCTGACCGCCGAGGAGTGGGCGACGGTGTGGCTCGCGCGGTCCTGGGAGGCGAAGGTCTGCGCCGAGGCCGAGGTCGGACGACCCCTCGCGTGGGAGACCGCGATCCCACGCAGTCCGCACAGCGACCGGACGTTCGGCGTGTGGGACCTGGAGGAGGCGCAGGAGTACGGTTACGCGGTGCCGCCGGAGGGTGGCCGCCCCGCCGGTGCCGTGGACGCAGACGTGCCGATGTCCGTCTGGGAGGGGTGCGCCGCGTCGCCGACCATCCAGGCGATGAGCCCGGAGGTGGAGGGGAGCTACGAGCTCGCCGAGGCGCTGCGTCAGGCGGACGAGGTCGCGGCTTCGTCCGAGGCGAGCCGCGGCGCCGTCGCCGACTGGACGTCCTGCCTCGCCGGGTACGGCCTGAAGCCGGCGGGCGGTGACAGCGGCTACGCCGTCGCAGGAGCGTCGACCAGCCGGTGGGACCGGGAGAGCGTGGCGCTCGCCGTCGTGGACGTGCGCTGCAAGACCGAGGTGGACTTCGTGCCGCGCATGGCCGACGCGCGGGCGGCGGCGCGGGCTCCGGTCCTGGTCATGTTCCGCGACGACCTGGAGGCGCGGCTGGCGCACCAACGGGTCGCGGTCGCGGCTGCTGAGGCCTACCTCGCGGCGCACCCCGAGATCCCGTAGCCGGACGGGGGTCCACCACGCGCAGCACGGACTCAGGTCGGCGGGAGCTCCCCGCGGTACTCCGGCAGCCGGGGATCCCGGCGCACCCGACGGTGCTCGCTGATGCCGACGACCACCCCGCACCCGATCACGACGGTCTCGCACACCCAGAACAGCCCGGGCACCGGGTCGAGCGACCGCGTCACCACCACGCCGACGGGGTCGATGCGAGGTGCGACCGACGCCCACCGCCGAGGTCGGTGCTTCGGGCCGAGGTCGGTGCTTCGCAGCACCGATCTCGGCGGGAAGCACCGACCTCGGCGACCGTGGGCGGAGCGGGCCTACAGTCGACGCGACGGCCTGCAGCCAGGGAGGAGCCCCGACGATGAGGCTGACGACGACCACGCACGTCTCCCTGGACGGCGTGATGCAGGGCATGGGCGGAGCCGGCGAGGACACCCGCGGTGGCTTCACGCGCGGCGGGTGGGCACTCGGGTCCGGCGACCCGGCGGTGGGCGACCTGGTCGCCGCCGAGTACGCCGCCGCGGCCGCGTTCCTCCTCGGTCGGCTGACGTACGAGAACTTCGCCGGGTACTGGGGCGCGTTCACCGACCCCGGGTCGCACCCGATCGCCGCGGCGCTGCACGACCGGCCGCGGTACGTCGCCTCCACGACGCTCACCGACCCGGCCTGGCCCGGGACGACGGTCCTGGCGGGCGACCTCGCCGCGGCCGTCGGGAGGCTGCGCGCCGAGGGCGACGGCGACCTTCTCGTCCCGGGCAGCGGGGTGCTGGTCCGGTGGTTGCTGGCGCGGGATCTCGTCGACCGGATGACCCTGCTCGTCTACCCGGTCGTCGTCGGCCAGGGCACGCGGCTGTTCCCGGAGGACGGCCCCGACCTCCGGATGACCCTGGTGCGGTCCACGACGACCCCCGGCGGCGTCACCGTGCAGACGTACGAGCCCGCCGGCCGCCCGGAGTACGCCGGCTCCGCGCCGCACCCCGACGCCCGATGACTCTTCCCGCGCGGGTCAGGCAGGCGCCGAGCCCAGCACGAGCGCGCGCCACGCACCCGCGCGCTCCGCGCCGGAGCCCGTGACGCCGACGCTCACGACGTCGGACGCGGTGATCTGCTCGTCCCGGGCGTCTGTCCCGCAGGGCACGTCGGGGAACGCGACCACCTCGGTCCGCGTCGCCCCGTCGCCCGCGGCCGTCGTCACGAACACGTCGAAGTCCAGGACGCCGTCACCGAGGCAGGACAGCCGCACGCCGTCGAGCCGCGCGGCGGCCGGGAACGAGAGGGTGATCTCCCCCGTGGCGGTGTCCGACGGCTCGGGATCGCCGGGGTCGACGCGACCCGTGGCGCTGCCGAGCAGCCCGTCGACCGCCGTGTCGTCCTGCGCGTCCATCCAGGCGGTGACCTCGTCCTGCGACGGCCCGGGCGGGCCCGAGCACCCCCCGACGGCCAGCACGACGACGAGCGCGGCGCCGGTGCGGGTGACGGATCCCCTGGTCATGGTCGCGACCCTAGCGACCCCGGCCCGCCGTCAGGAGCCGTTCCGCGGATCCGCGAGAGTGGCGGCCGCGAACTCGACCTCGGAGAACGCGACCTCGCACCCGTCGCCCGTCGGGGACTGCACCTCGAAGCCGAGCCGCGGCCGCACGCCGGGCACGTCGAGCGCGAACAGCCGCACCATCCGCCAGGTGGTGCCGTCGACGGACGCGTGGAAGGCGAACACCGACCCGGTGCGGGAGACCCGGAGCCAGGTCGACCGCCCGTGGACGTCCACCGCGTTCGCGTCGTCGGACACGGTGCGGTTCACCACCGACACGACCATCGGCTGCCCGTCCGGCGCGCCCTCGAGGCAGAACTTGGCCCAGTGCGCGTCGTCGAACCAGAGCAGCAGCCCCCCGGCGTCGAAGGTGCTCCTGATGTCGACCGTCACGCGGCAGCGGAGCTGGAAGTCGCCGTCGGGCAGCTCGCCCACGAGGCGCGCCGCGCTGAGGACCGGCGGACCGCCCGCGGGGTCCGCGAAGACGTCGGTGCGCGGGGCGGCGGTCGCCGCGACCGCGTGGTCCGCGACGCGCCACCGGACGTCGCCGACGGGCTCGAGCGCGAAGGGGACGCCAGGGACGTGCGTGCTGCTCACGGGGGTGCTCCTCGGGTTCGGGGTGGGTCAGGCCGGCAGGTCGGCGTGCTCGGCCGGCTGGTCGCGCACGCGGTCGGTGCCGTGCTGAGCGGCGCGGGTCCGGGCCGCCGGGGTCAGGAAGGTCGCGGCGGCCACCAGGACGAGCACCAGGATCAGCGCGTGCCGCAGGCCGTAGTGGTCGCCGAGGAAGCCGAGCGCCGGCGGGCCGACGAGGAACGCCACGTAGCCGATGGTCGCCGCGAGGGACACGCGCGCGGTCGCGTCCTCACCGGGCGCCGCGGTGTCGCCGGCCGCCGACAGCGCGACCGGGAACCCGAGCGACGCGCCGAGGCCCCACAGCACCGCGGCGGCCGCGGCCACCGCCTGGTGGTCGACGAAGATGACGAGCGCCAGCCCGACCGCGCCGACGACCGCGCTGGCGGCGAGCACGGCGGCGCGCCCGAACCGGTCGACGAACCGGCCGCCGACGAACCGGCCGAGCGTCATCGCCGCGGCGAACGCCGCGTACACCGCGGAGCCCAGGGCGGCGTCGAACCCGTGGCCGTCGACCATGACGAGCGGCAGCCAGTCGTTGGCGGTGCCCTCGGCCAGCGCGAGCGCCAGGATGACGCCGCCGATCATGACGAGGCGGGTGTCGCGCCACACGGGGCGCCGCGCCGCGGCGACTGCCCCGTCCGCGGGCACGGCGGCCGCGGGCGCCCGCACACCGACGCCCGCCGGGATCACCCGGATCGCGGGCACCAGCGCGACCGCGACGACGACCGCGACCGCGGCCAGGTGCGCGACGACCGGGAACCCGACCGCCGTCAGGACCATGCCGGCCACGGCGCCGACCACCGTCCCGAGGCTGAAGCAGCCGTGCATGGCGGGCATCGTCGACCGCCCCAGCCCGCGCTCGACCTCCGCGCCCTCGACGTTGAGCGCGATCTCCCCGCCGCCCATGCCGAGCCCGAACAGCGCCAGTCCCGCCGCGACCACCGGTCCCGACCCGAGCGCCGCCCCGACGCCGATCACGGCGGAGCCGACCGCGACGGAGACGGTGCCCGCGAGCATGACAGGCCGGGTCCCCCGCCGGGCGACGAGGGCGCCCGACGACAGGATGCCGACCATCGACCCGGCGGACAGCCCGAACAGGATCAGCCCCATCTCGGCCGTCGAGGCGCCGACGAGGTCGCGCACGTCCGGCGTCCGGGTGACCCAGGACGCGATCGTGAGGCCGGGCAGGAAGAACAGCAGGAACAGGGCGTTCCGGCGCGCGGTGAGGCTGGCGGGCACGGGTGGGGCTCCTCGGGCGGCTGAGCGAGACTGTACAAGCGTACACACTTCGCGGCGCGCGCCCGTCGGGGAAGATGGGCGGGTGAGCGGCACACGGCGGGAGGTCCCCAACGACCCGGGGCGTCGGGAGCGCATTCTCGACGCCGCGCTCGACGTCGTCGCCGAGGCGGGGGTGCACGGCACCACCCACCGGCGCATCGCGGCGCGCGCGGGCGTCCCGCTCGGCTCGCTCACCTACTACTTCTCCGGGCTCGACGACATCCTGGGTGCGGCCTTCGCCCGGCTCGTCGACGCGATGTCGGCGTTCTACGGCCGGACGCTCGGCAGCGCGCGCGACCGTGACGAGGCGGAGGCCGCGGTCGTCGAGCTGATCTGCGGGCCGGCGTACGCGTCCGAGCGGGAGATGACGCTGATCTTCGAGATGTACGCGTACGCGAATCACGACCCGGAGGTCCAGGCGCTCGCGCGGGACTGGGTGCTGCGGAGCCGCGACAGCCTGTCCCGGCACTTCCCCGAGGACGTCTGCCGCGCGCTCGACGTGCTCGTGGAGGGCTGGCCGATCCACCGCAGCTTCGACGCGGCGCCCACCGACCGGGCGCTGGTGGCCGCGACCGTGCACGCGATCGTGCACGGCCTCCCCGACCGCACCTGACCCCGCGACCCGCGCGCGCGTGCGGTCGACCGCGCCCCGGTGCCGCGCCGGACGTACCGTCGGGTCCATGACCCCCGCCGGCCCGCGCCGCGCCCCGCGCGTCGAGCGGCTGCGCCTCGCGGTCGAGCGGGACGGCGCCCGGTGCGTGTGGTGCGGGCGCGGGTTCGGGCCGCTCGCGCCGCCGACTCGCGAGCACGTGGTGCCACGCGCCAAGGGCGGGCCGTCGTGGCTCGAGAACGAGGTGCCGGCCTGCCGCCGCTGCAACGCCGAGCGCGGGCACCGCGGGGTCGTCGAGTGGCTCGAGGAGTGCACGCGCCGCGGGTGGGAGCCCGACAGCGCGGCGGTGGAGCGGTCGCTGGACGCGCTCGCGGCGGCGATCGCCGAGCGGGGCGGCCAGCGCCGGGCGCGCGCCTACGTGGCCGCGCAGCTGCGGCGGCTGCGGCGCTGACGCGTGCGGGCGGCAGCAGGACGCCCCGCGCGCTACGCGTCCGCGTCGGCGCGGTCGGCCGCACGGACGAGCACGACGTCGTCGTCGGTCACCCGGAGCAGGTCGCCGGGGCACACGTCGTCGTCGAGCTCCACGACCCGGCCGTCGGCGTACGTGACCACCGCCGGCGGGGTGTAGCACTCCGAGACGTCGAGCAGCAGGGCGCCGCCGTCGTCGGTCACCTCGGTCTGCTCGTCGTCCCCGAGCCGCACCGTGACGTCCGCGTCGGCGCGGTTGTCGATCTCGATGTCCGCCCCCGAGGCGCAGCCCGCGAGGGCGAGCAGCCCCGTCCCCACGACGACCCCGACGGCCGCACGCCCTCGACCTGTCCGCATGGTCCGCTCCCGTCTGCCCGTGCCCCGCACCAGGGCGTCCACGCCGACGGTAGGCGCAGGGCCGCGTCGGGCGCCGCGCCTCCCTGTGCCGATCCTGTGCGCATCCCGCCCCCACGACCACGGAGGCGCGTCGTGTGACGCACCGCACACGCACGTGCGACCAACGGCCCGCCCGCTCGACCCGGCCGAGGAGCAGCATCGGGAGCGGGCGGCGACGGCGCCGTCACCGCGGCCGACGCGCCCCGTCTCCGGAGCGGGCCGGCCCACGACGCGAGGAGGACGCGATGCGCACGGAGCACACCGACCCCCGGTACGCGGTGGAGGTCGACGACCGGCCGACGTACCGGGTCGACTTCGTCGGCGCCTACGGCGCGACCGAGGAGTTCCGGATCTTCGCCGCGTCGGACCTGCCCGCGGTGCAGCGCTGGGTCGGCGACCAGGCGGCCGGCCGCGCGTACACCGTGTGGGTCGAGTACGCGGGGAAGTCCGGGGTCGGGCTCGCCCAGGTGCTCGCGTCGCGCTGACCCCGGGTCAGTCCGAGGCGAGCCGGCGCAGCGCCGACCCCTTGTGGGCCGCGCGGGCGCCGGTCTTCTCGGACTCGACGAGGTAGGCGGGCTCGTCGTCGGACGCCGTGAACTTCTGGCCGTCGTGCTGGAAGTCCGCGGTGCGCCGCTCGACGACCGTGCCGTGCGTGCGGCCCTGCGAGGTGTTCCAGGACACCCGGTCCCCGACGTGGATCGGCTCGGCCATGGTGCGGTCCTCCCGTGCGACGACGTGCGGTCCGGGCCAGTCGACCACGCGGCGCGGGCCGCGGCACGGCGGGGACGCCTGCCGGCTCGGACCGGCTACGCCTCCCAGCCCACGGCCCGGAGCACCGCCGCGGCGACCTCGGCCGGCGCGAGGCCGTCGACGTCGACCACGGCGTCCTCGACGCGCGCGTCCTCCAGGATCGCGTGCAGCTCGCCCGCGCGGTGCCGGTGCCACGCGAGCACCGACGGGTACCCGGCGTGCCGCGCGTCGAGCCGGTCCCGGACCGCCGGGACCGGGAGCCGCAGCCGGCACACCGTCAGCGGCACCCCGACGGCCGCGGCGTACGCGGTCCGCGCCGCCCGGTCCTCCAGGACCCCCGCCAGCACCAGACGGGCCGCGCCGCGCCGCCGGTAGACCGCGGCGACCGCCCGGAGGTTCTCCAGCTCCAGGTCCTGCTGGAACGGGTCGCCGGCCGGGGCGGGCCAGGAGCGCCGCAGCTCGTCGAGGTCGACCACCGCGTGCGGCACGCCGCGCTCGGCGAGCAGCTCGCCGACGTGGGCGGCGGTCGTGCTCTTCCCCGCGCCGACCGTGCCGGTCAGCAGGAGCGCGCCTGGGTCGGGCGGCGCGGCGGGCGGGGTCGCGGGTCCGGGTGCGGAGGTCACGGCCTCACGCTACGGCCGGGCGCGGCTCCTCCGCCGCGCCCCGCCTCACTTCCAGGTGACGGGCGACGGGAAGTAGGGGTTGTCCGAGGACGCGATGAACGACTGGTAGGACTCGCCGTTGTACTCGGCCGACGTGACGACCGCGCCGTCCTTGGCGAGGGCGACGAAGCACGACACGAGGACGCGGTTCTCCTCGTCGTACTCCGGCAGCAGCAGGCCGCACGAGTCGCCGGGCGAGTTCAGCGAGAACCCGCTGGTCAGGTACTCGGTGTCCGCGCCGGTCGCGTCGAGCGGGAACAGGTCGACCGTCGCCGGGTCGTAGTCCTCCGGGGTGTCGTACAGCCACTGGTGCTGCGTGATCACGGCGTACGGGGTGTAGCCCGCGAACTCCTCGGCGTTGCTGAACTGGTCGAACAGCGCGGCGTCGAGCTCGCTGACCTGCAGCACGGCCACGCCGACCCCGCCGCTGACCTCCTGGTCGCCGAAGGTCTCGGTCTGGTTCAGCCACGCGGGCTGCCCGAGCGCGAGCGCGGTGCCGGGCGCGGTGACGGCGCCGGGGGCGCCGAAGTCGACGGCCTCGACCTCGTAGTCGACCTCGAGCGGGCCGGTCTCGACGTCCCTCGGCGCGGCCGAGGCGTCAGCGGCGGGCTCGCGGTCCTTCTCCTTGGGCTGGTCCGCGGAGCAGCCGGCGAGGCCGAGCGCGAGGACGAGGGCGGCGGCGGGCACGGCGAGGGACGGCAAGCGCACGGGGGACCTTCCGGGGACGAGGTGCCTGCTGTCTGCACAGGCGAGACCCAGGGAACGCTAAGCCATGGTCGCGAGGGCCGCCTCCGCCACTCTCAACGTATAGCGCGCCGGGGGTCTTGCCGCAAGGCCCCCGGCGGGGCCCAGAATCCTCGGCGCACCGCCCGCACCGCGCGCCCCGGAGGAGCCCCGTGACCGCCACGACCACCCCCGCCTTCCACCTCCCCGACCGCCTCGCAGCCAAGGCCGACCCCGCCCTGATCGCCGACGACGAGCACCGGTTCGCCGCGATCGCCGCCGCGCTCGAGTCCACGACCACCGACCTCGCGCAGCGGCTCGACGCCGTCCGCCGCCGGCCCGCGGGCCACGGGCAGCAGACCCTCGACCGCGACGCCGAGGTCCGGCGGCTCTCCGGCCGGCTGCGCGCGCTGGGCCGGTTCGGGCTGGACCTGTGCCTCGGCCGCATCACGCCGGACGACGGCGGCGAGGCCGTGTACGTCGGCCGGCTCGGGCTCACCGACCCCGACGGACGGCGGCTGCTGGTCGACTGGCGGTCCCCCGCCGCCGAGCCGTACTTCGCCGCGACCCGCGCCCGACCCATGGGGGTCGCGGCGCGGCGGCGGTACCGGTGGACCGGCGGGCGCGTCACGGACTACTGGGACGAGGTGCTCGGCGCGGGCGGAGCCGTCGACCACGCCGCCCTCGACGACGAGTCCGCGTTCGTCGCCAGCCTGGGCACCAGCCGCTCCGCGCGGATGCGCGACGTGCTCGGCACCATCCAGGCCGACCAGGACGCGATCGTGCGGGCGGGCTCGCGCGGGACGCTGGTCGTCGACGGCGGGCCCGGCACGGGCAAGACCGTCGTCGCCCTGCACCGCGCCGCCTACCTGCTGTACGCCGACCCGATGGTCGACCACCGCCGCGGCGGGGTGCTGGTCGTCGGCCCGAGCCGGCCGTACCTGGACTACGTCGCCGACGTGCTGCCGGCCCTCGGCGAGGACGGCGCCCGCACCTGTGTGCTGCGCGACCTCGTCGCCGAGGGCGCCACCGCGGTGCCCGAGCCCGACCCCGAGGTCGCGCGCCTCAAGGGCACGCTCGACCTGGTCCGCGCGATCGAGCCCGCCGTGCGGTTCTCCGAGCGACCACCCACCGACGGCCTGCTGGTCGAGACCCCGTGGGCCGACCTGTGGCTCGGCCCCGAGGACTGGGCCGAGGCGTTCGGCGCCCCCGACCCCGGCACCCCGCACAACGAGGCCCGCACGGCGATCGAGGAGGCCCTGCTCGACCTGCTGTCCGAGCAGGCCCGCGAGCAGGACGAGGAGGTCCCCGACGACCTGCTGCGGCGCGCCCTGCGCCGGCACGCGGACCTGGCCGCGGCGCTGAACCGGGCGTGGCCCGTGCTCGACGCCGCGGACCTGGTCGCCGACCTGTGGTCCGTCCCCGCCTACCTCCGGCTGTGTGCGCCGGGGCTGGCGCCCGAGCAGGTCGACCTGCTGCAGCGCGCGGACCCGCGGGCGTGGACCGACGCCGACCTGCCGCTGCTCGATGCCGCCCGGCACCGGCTCGGCGACCCCGGGGCGTCGCGGCGCCGGCACCGCCAGGAGGCCGAGGCGGCGGCCGAGCGCGCGTACCGGGCGCAGGTCGCGGACGACCTGATCGCGGCCGACCGCGAGGGCGCGCAGGAGGGGATGCTCGACATGCTCCGCGGCGCGGACCTCGAGCACGCGCTTCTCGGCGACCCCGAGGACGACCGGACCGGCACCGACCGGCTGGCCGGCCCGTTCGCGCACGTGGTGGTCGACGAGGCCCAGGAGCTGACCGACGCGGAGTGGCAGATGCTCCTGCGCCGGTCCCCGTCGCGCAGCCTGACCGTCGTCGGCGACCGGGCGCAGGCGCGGCGCGGGTTCGCGGAGTCGTGGACGGACCGGCTGCGCCGCGTCGGCCTGGGCGACCCCGTGGTGGCGTCGCTGTCGATCAACTACCGCACGCCGGCCGAGGTGATGGCGGCGGCCGAGCCGGTCATCCGGGCCGCGCTCCCCGACGCGAACGTGCCGACCTCGGTCCGCAGCACCGGGGTGCCCGTGGCGCACGGGACCGTCGGCGAGCTCGACGCGCTGCTCGCGACCTGGCTCGCCGAGCACCCGGAGGGCGTGGCGTGCGTGATCGGCGCCGACCGGGAGGTCGCCGGGGCGCCCCGGGTCCGGTCGCTGTCGCCCGCGGGCGCGAAGGGGCTGGAGTTCGACCTGGTCGTGCTCGTCGACCCGGAGCGCTGGGGAGGCGGCGTCACCGGGGCAGTCGACCGGTACGTCGCCATGACGAGGGCCACGCAGCGGCTGGTGGTGCTGACCGGGGCGTGAGCGGGCGCGCCCGGCCGCGGCGGCAGGGCGGTACCGTCGCCCCGCCGGGCGCCTGCCCGCACCACCCCTTCTGGAGGGACCCCCGATGGCCGACGCACGCGGAGCCACCCCGCCCGGCACCGACGGCTGACGGGCCGTGCCGGACTGGGCGTGGACGCTGCTCGGCGTCCTGGGGGGCGTGCTCCTGCTGTGGCTCGCGCTGGTCGCCGTGCTCTGGGCGACCCGGCCCGACGAGCTGCGGCTGCGCGAGGTGCTCCGGCTGCTGCCGGACGTGGTGCGCCTGGTCCGCCGGCTGGCGACCGACCGCGCGCTGCCGCGCGGGGTGCGCGTCCGGCTGTGGTTGCTGCTCGGCTACCTGGCGCTGCCGGTCGACCTCGTGCCGGACGTGGTCCCGGTGCTCGGCTGGGCGGACGACGCGCTCGTCGTGGCCCTGGTGCTCCGGTCGGTCGTGCGTCGGGCGGGGCCCGAGGCGCTCGACCGGCACTGGCCGGGCTCGCCCGAGGGGCTGGCGGCCGTGCGGCGGCTGGTGCGGCTGCCCGGCTGAGGCCCCGGGGAACGACGAAGCCCTGGTGGGATCTCTCCCACCAGGGCTTCTACGTCGGGCTGACAGGATTTGAACCTGCGACCCCTTGACCCCCAGTCAAGTGCGCTACCAAGCTGCGCCACAGCCCGATGGCCCTCGAGAGGACCTCGGCGGCCCCCGCAGGAGCCTCGGAAACTCTACCGTATCCGGACGGTCCCGCCGTCCCCCGCCGGCAGATGGGCGCGCCAGGCGCTCGCGACCACCACCAGGCACACCGCCGCGACGCCCAGCCCCACCAGGAACATCTCCGGGTAGGTCCAGCGCGTCGACAGCCAGGCGAGCGTCGCGGGCACGAAGAACCCGAGGTACGCCGCGGAGTAGTAGACGGCCGTGAGCCCGGCGAGGTCCTCCGCGGTGGCGATGCGCTGCACCTCGGACAGCCCCGCGACCAGGGCGAGCCCGTAGCCCGCGCCGAGCACCGCGGCGGCGAGCAGCACGACCGGCAGCGCGAGCGTCGCCGCCGCCCACGCCGCCAGCGCCATCCCGACGACGAGGATCGCCAGCGCCACCACCGAGGCGCGGGCGCTGTGCCGGGTGTCGACGAGCCGGGCGACCGACTGCACCGCGAAGCCGACCGCCAGCGTGACCACGGTGAGCAGCGCGGAGAACGCGATCGGCACCCCGCCCGCGTGCTCGCGCATCAGCCCCGGCAGCACCGCGTACGCCGAGCCGACCGCGCCGAACACCCACGGCGCCAGCGGCAGCACGACCCGGAGGAACCGCCGGTGCCCGACGGCCGGGACCCGCAGGTCCTCGCGGAGCGGGGTGCGCGCCCCGGCCGGGCGGGCCGGGTGCGTCTCCGGGACCGCCAGCACGGCCACCAGGGCCAGCACGGTGACGGCGGCGTGCAGCAGGTACGGGGTCCCCGTGCGCCACGGCCCCCACTGGGCCAGCGCCCCCGCGACGCCCGCGCCGAGCAGGAAGCCCGACGTGAGCGCCAGCGACGCCCGCCGCGCGCCCGCCTGCGGCTGCCCCGTGGCCGCGCACAGCTCCGCGACCCAGGTGGTGCCGACCGCCATCACCAGCCCGAGCGCGAGGCCCGACAGGACCCGGCCCGCCGCGAGGGCAGGCACGGACGCCGGGCCGAGCGCGAGCACGAGCGACCCCACGACGCCCAGCGGCGCGGCGGGCAGCAGGAGCGGTCGCCGGCCGAACCGGTCCGACAGCGGCCCGCCGATCAGCAGCGCGGGGACGATGCCGAGGACGTACGCGCCGAGCAGGACGTTCACGGTGAGCGCCGACAGGTGGCTGACCTCGCGGTACATCACGAGCAGCGGCGTGAACTCGTTGCCGCCCCACGCGACGGCGAACATGAGCGCCGCGACGCGGAGCCACGCGCGCGGGTCCGGCTCGGCCGCGGCGACCGGGTCGCGGCGTGCGGCGGTGGCGGTCGTGCCGGTGGCGGTCGTGCCGGTCGCGGGCGTGCCGGTGGTGGTCATCGCGCGCCGCCGTCCCGCTCCGGGCCCGCCGGGTCGCCTGCGCCCGGCGCGCCGGGGTCCCGGCCGACCGCGCCGCCGGTGCGCGGGTGCGCGGAGGCCAGGTGCGCGCCGTGCAGGTGCGCGCGCAGCCGCTCGCGGAACGCCGGCGCGTCGCCCGCCTCGATCGCCGCGACCAGCGCCTCGTGCCCCTCGACGAACCCCGGTGCGCGCTCCCCCGCGGCGCCGACCGACAGCGCGACCATCCGCCGCTGCCGCTCGCCCAGCGTCACCGAGAACCCGGTGAGCAGGTCGTTCCCGCCGGCCGCCACGACCGCGAGGTGGAATGCGGCGTCGTGCTCGGCGTAGGCCTCCAGGTCGCCCGCGGTGACGGCGTCCCGCTGCCGGGCGACCAGACCACGCAGCTCGGCGGCGAGCGCGTCGCGGGACGCGGCGGACCGGACCACGACGGCCACGGCGTGCGTCTCCAGCAGCAGCCGCGCCTCGACGACCGCCTCGGCCTCGCCGGGCGCGACCGGCACCACCAGCGCGCCGCGCTTCGGGAACAGCCGGAGCCAGCCCTCGGTCGAGAGCCGGAGGAACGCCTCGCGGACGGGCGTGCGGCTCATCGCGAGGTCGGCGGCGACGTCCCCCTCGCTGACCATCTCCCCCGCGGGCAGCCGCCCGGAGATCAGCGCGTCCTTGACGTGCCGGTAGGCGACCTCGGCCGCGGGCGGTGCTGGAGCGGGGACCCGAGGGTTCATGGCTACTACATGTATCCCAGCTGCATCCCAGGACCAAATCGAGCCTGCCCGCGGTCGCGCCTCGCCTCGCCTACGGCTTGCGGCGCGACCCACCACGATCGCCGCGGGGCCGGCCGGAAGCCGTAGGCCGCGGGGCCGGGTCGGCAGCGGGTCCGGCCGGAAGCCGTCGGTGGCGAGGCTGGGTCGGCCGCGAGGACCCGGCGGGGCGGCCGCCGGGCGTCAGCGCGCCGTGGCCGTGTCCGCCGCGGCGTCCGCCGCGACGTCGGGCTCGCCCGACCGGCCGCGCAGCACGTCGAGCTCCGCCGCGACGACGCCGAGCAGCAGCAGGTCCACCACCAGCCCGGTGACGGCGCTCCACTGGTCGATGCGGAACAGGAAGATCTGGCTCAGCAGCAGGTTGACGAGCACTGCGCGCCGGAACCACTCGTACCCGCGCGCCCGGTCGTCGCCGACCAGCCGCAGACCCACCGCGGAGCACACGAGGGAGGCCGCCCCGCTCGCGAGCAGCCCGACCATCGCCCACCAGGGCAGGTCCGCCCCGGTCGCGACCAGCACGGTCCCCCGCACCACGGTGTACAGCGTGACGAGCGCGAGCACGCCGACGGTCACCCGTGGCAGCCAGCGGACGCGCACTACGCGCCGGGACGCCGTGACGACGGCGCGGGCCACGGCGCTGATCGGGTCGGGGAGCTCCCGCGCGTCGTCCTCGACGACGTCGAGCAGCGCCCGGACCTCGGCGGCCCCGCGGACGTCGCCGGCGCCGGCCACGAGCTCCCGCGCCTGCCGCCGCGCGCGCGGCGAGAACCCGCCGGCCAGCCCCGCGACCGCGAGGTCCGCCGCGGCCGCGAGGGTCTCGTGCGGGTCGCGCCGCCGGCCGTGGATGACCTCGCCGACCAGGACGAGCACGACCACGACGACGTAGATGAGCGACGCGGTCGGCTCGTAGAAGTAGTCGTTGTCCGACGTGACGAACTTGCCGATCTCGTCGATGAACAGCCCGAACCCGATGCCGCCGACCAGCGCGGCCAGCGGCCGCACCACCGGCCCGGCCCAGGACAGCACGGCCACGACGGCGACCGCCATCAGCAGCCCGCCCCACAGGACGTGCGCGATGTGCAGGCCGTCGCCGCCGAGCTGCGGGAACCCGGTCAGCGCGAGCAGCCCTCGCGTCACCAGCACGGTCAGCACCGTGACGGCGAGGAACCCGGCCACGTGCCGCGGCCCCGCGGGGTCGCGCGGCAGCCCGAGGATCAGCACCGGGGAGCGGCGCCGCACGTGGTGCCGGTCCGCCTCGGCCGTCCGGTCCCCCGTCCGGCCACCGGTCCGCTCGACCTCCGCGCCGCGGGTCACCGCTTGCGCTTCTCCCGGACGCGGACGGAGATCGAGATCGGCGAGCCCTCGAAGCCGAACGTCTCGCGCAGCCGGCGCTCGATGAACCGGCGGTAGCCCGCCTCGAGGAAGCCGGTCGCGAAGACGACGAACCGCGGCGGGCGGGTCGACGCCTGGGTCGCGAACAGGATGCGGGGCTGCTTGCCGCCGCGCAGCGGGTGCGGGTGCGCGGCGACGAGCTCGCCGAGGAACGCGTTGAGCTTGCCCGTCGGGATGCGGGTGTCCCAGGACTCGAGCGACCGTGTGAGCGCGGGCACCAGGCGGTCGGTGTGCCAGCCGGTCCGTGCGGAGATGTTCACCCGCGGGGCCCACTGGATCTGCACGAGCTCCTTCTCGATCTCGCGCTCGAGGTAGGGCCGGCGGTCCTCGTCCATGAGGTCCCACTTGTTGTACGCGATGACCAGCGCGCGCCCGGCGTCGATGACCTGCTGGATGACGCGGGTGTCCTGCTCGGTGAGCGGCTGCGACGCGTCGAGCAGCACGACGGCGACCTCGGCCTTCTCGATCGCGGCCTGCGTGCGCAGGGAGGCGTAGAAGTCGGCACCGGAGGTCTGGTGCACCCGGCGGCGGATGCCGGCGGTGTCGACGAACCACCACGGCACGCCCTTGAGCTCGACGAGCTCGTCGACCGGGTCGCGGGTGGTGCCGGCGGTGTCGTCGACGACCACGCGGTCCGTGCCCAGCACCTTGTTGAGCAGCGACGACTTGCCGACGTTCGGGCGGCCGACCAGCGCGACGCGGCGCGGGCCGCCAGGGCGGGCGGTGGCGTGCTGCGAGACGGTCGGCAGCGCGGCCATCGCCGCGTCGAGCAGGTCGCCGGTGCCGCGGCCGTGCAGGGCCGAGACCGGGTGCGGCTCGCCCAGGCCGAGGCTCCACAGCTCGGCGGCGTCCGCCTCGACGCGGGGGCCGTCGACCTTGTTGGCGCACAGCACGACCGGCTTGCCGGACTTGCGGAGCAGGCGCACGACGCGCTCGTCGGTGGCCGTCGGGCCGACCGTGGCGTCGACGACGAACAGCACCGCGTCGGCCAGCGAGATCGCGACCTCGGCCTGCTCGGCGACGCGCGCCTCGATGCCGGCGACGTCGACCTCCCAGCCGCCGGTGTCCACCAGCGTGAACCGGCGCCCGGCCCACTCGGCGGGGTAGGACACGCGGTCGCGGGTGACGCCCGGCTTGTCCTCGACGACGGCCTCGCGGCGGCCGAGGATGCGGTTGACCAGCGTCGACTTGCCGACGTTGGGGCGGCCGACGACCGCGAGCACGGGGAGCGCGAGGTGCGAGCCGTCCTCGTCGTCCTCGCCCTCGTCGCCGGAGAGCAGCGCGACGTCCTCGTCCTCGAGCTCGTAGTCGTCCAGCCCGGCCCGCAGGGCGCGCTCGCGCGCCTCGTCGTCCTCCGCCTCCGCGGTCACGTCGGTGCCGTCGAAGGGCTCGGCCTCGGCGGGGCCGTTCTCGAGGTCGTCGAACTCCACGCCGTCGGGCCCCTCGAGGGCCTCGGAGGTGGTCGGCTGGGCCGGCTCGCTGTCATGCATGGGCACCATTCTCCCTGACCGAGCGCCCCCGGACGAACCGCGCCCTGAGCGGGCCCGGCGTCAGTCCGTCGGGAGCGCCGCGCCGGTGCGCGCCGCGGCGTCCGCCACGAGCGCCGACAGGGCCGCGCGCACCCGCTCCGTACCCGCGCCGACGGCCTCGCGCCGGGACTGACCCGCGGCCGGCGTCAGGTCGAGCGGCGCGCCGAGCTCCACGTGCAGCCGGCGTCGCGGGAAGGGGATGTGCCCGACCGACTCCCCCGTGCGCCGGGTGCCGAGGATGGCCACCGGGACCACCGGGGCGCCGCCGTGCACGGCCAGCCACGCCACCCCGGCGCGCGCCGAGGACGCGTCGCCGCGCCCGCGGTTGCCCTCGGGGAACACGCCGACGGCGTCGCCGCGCTGCAGCACGGCCAGGGCCGCGACGAGCGCCGCGCGCCCGCCGGACCGGTCGACAGGGATCTGCTGCGCGCCGAGCAGGACCGCCCCGAGCGGGCCGCGGAACATCTCGTGCTTGACCAGGATGTGCACCGGCCGCGGCGTGATGCCCTGGAGCAGCGGACCGTCCACCACGCTGGTGTGGTTCGCGGCGAACACCACCGGACCGGTGGCGGGCACGTGCTCGGCGCCGAGCACCCGGGCGTCCCAGACGCCGTGCGCCAGGAACCGGCCGATGGCGCGCGCCCAGCCCGGCACCGGCTTCGAGCCGGGCGGCATGTCCCCGGCACGCACCTCCGGCGCCGACGGGTCAACGGCGCGGGTCACGCGTGCAGGTCCGCGGTGCGCGCCACCACGTCGAGCACCGCCTGCACGGTCTGGTCGAGGTCGAGCTCCGAGGAGTCCACCGTCACCACGCCGTCGGCCGCGACCAGGAACTGCGACACCGTCGAGTCGTCCGCGTCCCGGCGGACCACCTGGTCCCGGGTCGCCGCGACCGCGTCGGCGTCGTCGGAGCCGTGCACCTCGCGGGCGCGCCGGGCGAGGCGGGCCTCCTCGCTGGCGGTGAGCAGCAGCCGCACGTCCGCGTCGGGCGCGATGACCGTGGTGATGTCCCGGCCCTCCGCGACGATGCCGCGGCCCCCCGAGAACGCCGAGGACGCCGCCTGCGCCGCGATCTCCGCGCGCTGCCGGCGGCCGAGCTCGGCGCGCACCTCCAGGTTGGTCGCCACGGCGCTCACCGCGGCGGAGATGGCCGTCTCGCGGATCGCCTCGCCGACGTCGTGCCCGTCCACGTGCACGCCCGGGTGGCGGGGGTCGACGCCCATCACCAGCGGCATCTCGCGCACCAGCTGCGCGACGGCGTCCGCGTCGGTCAGGGACACCCCGCGGTGCAGCGCCCACCAGGTCGCGGCGCGGTACATCGCGCCGGTGTCCAGGTACGCCAGGCCGAGCCGCTCGGCGACCCGCCGGGACACCGTCGACTTCCCCGAGCCGGACGGCCCGTCGATCGCCACCACCACCGGCCGTCGCACGTCGTGCGCAGTCACCGAACCAACCTCCAACCGCGGGCCGTCAGCTCCGCCTCCAGGTGCGCCGAGCGCGCGGGGTCGACCGACACCGACGCCATGCCGACGGGTCGTCCCGCCGCGTGCTCGAGCTGCAGGTCCTCCAGGTTCACGCCGGCCTCGCCGACGTCCGTCAGCAGTCGCGCGAGCTCGCCGGGCCGGTCGGGCACCAGGGCCGTCACCACCGCGTACGAGCGCGGCGCGCCGCCGTGCTTGCCGGGCACGAGCGCCACGCCGGCGTTGCCGTCGGCGATCAGCCGCGCCACGCGGGCCAGCGCGCCGAGCTCGACGTCCTCCAGCCCGCTCGCCCGGGCGGCGCTGTCCAGCGCGCCCAGGACCTCGTCGAGGTCGTCCCGCAGCCCGGTGAGGACCGCGCGCACCGCCGCGGCGTTGGCCGCCAGGATCGACGTCCACAGCGCGGGGTCCGACGACGCGATCCGGGTCACGTCGCGCAGCCCCTGCCCGGCGAGCCCGAGCGCGTCCGGCTCGGCCCCCCGCAGCCGCGCGGCGACCAGGCTGGCCGCCACCTGCGGCACGTGCGAGACGACGGCCACCGCGGCGTCGTGCTCCGCGGCGTCCATCGTCACCGGCAGGCTGCCCAGGTCGGTCGCCAGCGCCCGCACCGCGAGCAGCGCGTCCGGCCGGGACTCCCCCGAGTCGACGACGACCCACGGCCGCCCGACGAACAGGTCCGGCACCGCCGCGGCCGGCCCCGAGCGCTCCCGCCCGGCCATCGGGTGCGACCCGACGTACCGGGACAGGTCCGCGCCCGCGGCCCGGAGCTCGTTGAGCACGTAGCCCTTGACGCTCGCCACGTCGGTGACGACCGCGTCCGGGTGCGCGGCGAGCTCCGCCCGCACCACGTCCGCCGTCACGTCCGGCGGCGCGGCGACGACGACGAGCGCCGGCTCCGGGTCGCCGTCCGCCGCCGGCCGCCCCGCGCCCACGTCGCGGGCCAGGGCGAGCGCGGTGCGGGACGGGTCGTGCAGCGTCACGTCGACGCCGCGCGCGGTCAGCGCGAGGCCGACCGACGCGCCCAGCAGCCCCGTGCCGACCACGCGGACCGGGCCGCGGGTCACGACCGCGGGCGTGCCGTTCGTGCTCACATGCCCACCGACGTCATCAGCGAGCCGACCTCCGCCTTCCCGAGCACGCGGGTGCGCCCCGGGCGCAGGTCGCCGAGCTTGATCGGGCCGATCTGCGTGCGCAGCAGGCGGGTCACCGGGTGGCCCACCTCCTCCAGCAGCCGGCGGACGACGCGGTTGCGGCCCTCGTGGATCACGATCTCGACCATGCTCGCCTGCGGCGTGGCGTCCACGACGCGGAACGCATCCACCGCCACGATGCCGTCCTCGAGCTCGACGCCCTTCTTCAGCCGCGCGCCGACGCCGGCCGGGACCCGGCCCTCGACGGTCGCCAGGTACGTCTTGGAGACGCCGTGCGACGGGTGCGACAGCCGGTTGGCGAGCTCCCCGTCGTTCGTCAGCAGGATCAGGCCCTCCGAGTCGGCGTCCAGCCGGCCGACGTGGAACAGCCGCTCTTCGCGGTTCTGCACGAACTGCTCGAGCGACGGGCGGCCCTCGGGGTCGTGCATGGTCGACACCACGCCCAGCGGCTTGTTCAGCGCCAGGGTGATGACGTCCTTGTCGAGCTGCAGCCGCAGGCCGTCGACGTGGATCACCGCGGTGCGCGGGTCGACGCGCACGCCGAGCTCCAGCACCACCTGCTCGTCGACCGTCACCCGGCCCGCAGCGATCAGCTCCTCGCACGCGCGGCGCGAGCCGAGGCCGGCCTGCGCCAGCACCTTCTGCAGCCGCACGCCCTCGGGGTCGTGCACGTCGATGTCCGTCGGGCGCGGGCCGCGCGGGGGCGTCCGGCGCTGCTGCGGCGGCCGGGAGGGCCAGGCCGAGCCCGGGCGCCCGGTGTCCGCGCCGCGAGGGGCGCCGGAGCGCGTGCCGCCGCCGGGACGGCCCGCGCCCGCGACCCGGCCGGACGAGGAGCCGCCGGGGCGACCCGCGGACGACGCGCCGGGGCGACCCGCACCGGGACGCCCGGAGCCGCCGCCCGAGGACGGACGGCCCGCGCCGCCGCCGCCGTAGCCGCCGCCCGAGGACGGCCGACCCGAGCCTGCGCCGTACCCGCCGCCGGAGGACGGCCGGCCGGAGCCGCCGCCCTGGCCGCCGGACCGCCCGCCGCCCTGGCCGCCGCCGTAGCCGCCGCCCTGGCCGCCCGAGCCGGACCGCCCGCCGCCGTACCCGGCGCCGCCGCCGGAGCGACCGCCGCCCTGGCCCGCGCCGCCGCCTGAGCGGCCCGCGCCGCCGGCGCCACCGCGCCCGGCTCCCCCGGACCGACCGCCGGACCCACCGGCCCCGCGGGCACCGCCGCCCGTGCTGCCGCGGCCGCGACCGCCCTGTCCTGCTGCACTCATCACACGTCTCCTGTCGTCACTGCGGCCCCGTCCAGCCCGTCGAACGCGTCGATCTCGGGTAGGTACGGGGCGAGCGGGGGCAGCTCGTCGAGGCTCGTGAGGCCCATCCGCTCGAGGAAGTATCCCGTGGTCCGGTACAGCAGCGCACCCGAGCCCGGGTCGGTGCCGGCCTCGGTGACCAGCCCGCGGGCCGTCAGCGTGCGCACCACGCCGTCCACGTTGACCCCGCGCACCCCCGAGACCTGCCCGCGCGTCACCGGCTGCCGGTACGCGATCACGGCCAGGGTCTCGAGCGCGGCCTGGGTCAGCCGGGCCGTCTGCCCGTCCAGCACGAACTGGCCGACGACCTGGTGGAACGCCGGCGCCGAGTAGATCCGCCAGCCCTCGCCGGCCTGCCGCAGCTCGAACCCGCGCGGGCGCTCGCCGTGCTCGCCGCGGTACTCCTCGGCGAGGGTGCGCAGCAGGTCGACGACCTCACCGGTCGGCAGTCCGAGCACCGTGGCGAGACGCACAGCCGGGATCGGCTCGTCGGCGACCATCAGCACGGCCTCGAGGGCCGCCAGGGCGCCGCCGGGCAGGTCGTGCACGTCGGGCGCGGGCGCCGCGGGCTCCGGGGGCAGCTCGCCCTCGCCGAGCCCGTCCGCGGGCACGCCTCCGGGCGCCGCGGCCGTCAGGTCCTCGGTCATGCGTCCTCCCCCTGCGCCTCGGGCGCGGCCACGTCCGTCGGCACCACGTCGTCCCCCTCGTCGAAGTCCGACGCCACCGCGACGTCGCCGTCCTCGGCCCCGGTCCACCGCACGGTCAGCTCCCCCAGCGGGGTCACCTGGTCGAACGCCACGGCGCCCTCCCGGAACAGCTCCAGCAGCGCGAGGAACCGCGCCACCACCAGCAGCGTCGAGTCGGCGTCGGCGGTCAGCGTGCGGAACGAGGCGGCCCCGCCGTGCCGCAGCCGGTCCGCGAGCACGGCCGCCTGCTCCCGGACGCTCACGGCCGGCGCGTGCAGGTGGCTGAGGTCCACGCCGGGCGGCGGGGCGGGCGGCGCGAGCGCCTTCGCGGCCAGCGCGGCGAGCTCCTCCGGCCCGATCTGCCAGATCAGCTCCGGCAGCATCGCCGCGAGGTGCGGCTCCAGCTGCACCGTGCGCGGCAGCCGCCGGCCCTGCTCCGTGAGCCGGGTGCCGATGTCGGCGGCCACCACCTTGTAGGCCCGGTACTGCAGCAGCCGGGCGAACAGCAGGTCCCGCGCCTCCAGCAGCTCCAGGTCCTCGGCGTCCTCGACCTCGCCCGCGGGCAGCAGCCGCGCGGCCTTGAGGTCGAGCAGCGTGGCCGCGACCAGCAGGAACTCGGACGCCTGCCCGAGGTCCCAGGGGCGACCGCCCTCGGCCTCGGCCCGCTCGGCCGCGCGGATGTACGCGATGAACTCGTCCGTGACCGCGGCGAGCGCGACCTCGGTGATGTCGAGCTTGTGCTTGGAGATCAGCCCCAGCAGCAGGTCGAACGGCCCGGAGAAGTTCTCCAGGTGCACCTCGAAGGCGCCGGACCCGGGCCGCGGCGCGTCGTCGGGCGCGCCGGTCCCGCCGGGGGCGGCGGCAACGGCCTCGGCGGTCGGCGCCGTCTCAGGCGGCGTCGCCACGGGCGACGAGCTCCCGCGCGAGCTGCCGGTACGCGTGCGCCCCGGCGTGCGTCGGCGCGTACGTCGTGATCGGCTCCGCCGCCACCGACGCGTCCGGGAACTTCACCGTCCGGCCGATGACCGTGTGGAGCAGCGTGTCGCCGAACGCCTCGTACACCCGGGCCACGACCTCGCGGGCGTGCAGGGTGCGCGGGTCGTACATGGTGGCGAGGATGCCGTCGACCTCGAGGCGCGGGTTCAGCCGGTCGCGCACCTTCTCGATGGTCTCGACCAGCAGCGCCACGCCGCGCAGCGCGAAGAACTCGCACTCCAGCGGGATCAGCACGCCGTGCGCGGCGGTGAGCGCGTTGACGGTGAGCAGGCCGAGCGACGGCTGGCAGTCGACCAGCACCACGTCGTAGTCGTCGAGCACGGGCCGCAGCACCCGGGACAGGATCGACTCGCGGGCCACCTCGCTGACCAGCTGCACCTCGGCGGCGGACAGGTCGATGTTGGCCGGCAGCAGGTCCAGGTTGGGGATCTCGGTGGGGCGGATCAGCTCCTCGACCCGGGCGTGCCGGTCGACCAGCAGGTCGTAGACCGTGCGGTCGAGCTCGTGGGGGTTGGCGCCCAGGCCGACCGACGCCGCGCCCTGCGGGTCGAAGTCGACGATGAGCACGCGGCGGCCGTACTCGGCCAGCGCCGCGGCGAGGTTGATCGTGGTGGTCGTCTTGCCGACGCCGCCCTTCTGGTTGCACATCGCGATGACGCGGGCGGGACCGTGGGCGGCGAGCGGCGCGGGGACGGGGAAGTCGGGCAGGGGCCTGCCCACCGGGTCGGTTGCGATCTCGGTCGTCTCCTCGCGTGCCACCCGCACAACCTACCGGAGCACCCGGCCGGTCAGCCGTCTCCCGCGCCGGTGCGCGCGGCGCCCGCGGCGGCCCGGACGGCGCTGTCCCGCCTGGCGCGCGGGTGGCTGGTCGCGTACACCTCGCGCAGCGTGTCCGGCGTCACCTTCGTGTAGATCTGCGTGGTGGTCACCGAGGCGTGGCCGAGCAGCTCCTGCACCACGCGGACGTCGGCGCCGCCGGCCAGGAGGTGGGTCGCGAACGAGTGCCGCAGCGTGTGCGGGGACACGTGGTCGGCGCCCGGCAGCCCGGCGCGCTCGGCGGCCGTGCGCAGCACCGCCCACGCGCTCTGCCGGGACAGCCGGGCCCCGCGGGTGTTGAGGAACACCGCCGCTCCCCCGCGCCCCGCCGCGGCCAGCGCCGGGCGGGCGCGCACCAGGTACGCCTCCAGCGCCTCGACGGCGTACGCCCCCACCGGGACGACGCGCTCCTTGCTGCCCTTGCCGAACAGCCGGACCGCCGCGCGGCCCTCGGTGAGGTCCAGGTCGTCGACGTCGAGCCCCACGGCCTCGGAGATGCGCGCACCGGTCGAGTACACGAGCTCCAGCAGCGCCCGGTCCCGCAGCGGCACCGGCCCGTCGCCCAGGGACGCCGCCTCCAGCAGCCGCAGGACCTCGTCGGTGCCGATCGCCTTGGGCAGCACCTGCGCCTGCTTGGGCGGTCGCACGGCCCGCGCGGG
The DNA here is from genome assembly GCF_058792015.1 of Cellulomonas sp. EB106-03-03-XG116. Lineage (NCBI taxonomy): Bacteria > Bacillati > Actinomycetota > Actinomycetes > Micrococcales > Cellulomonadaceae > Cellulomonas > Cellulomonas sp. EB106-03-03-XG116. The sequence goes on along the minus strand of NZ_JBYTEP010000003.1, from coordinate 46,180 downwards.
GTCGGCGGCGGTCAGCCCCTCCAGGACCGAGAACCGGTGCCAGCCCCGCACGGCCACCACGGCGCGCTTCGCGGACGACGCCGACAGCACGGCCCGGCCGTCGGAGCCGGTCCGCACGGCGGTGAGGAAGTCCTCGACGTCGGACTCCGCCACCTCCGCGACGGACGCGCGGCCGGCGGCGGCGAGGTGGTCGACGTACCGGGTGAGGTCCCGCCGGTAGGCGGCCAGCGTGTTGGCCGACAGCCCGCGCTCGACGGTGAGGTGCGCGAGGTACCCGTCGAGCGCGGCGCGCAGCGCGGGGGCTGACGGCTGGTCGTCCGTCATGCCGGTGCCTCCCCGCGGTCCCTCCGGTGGGTCAGAGCGGGAGGAACACGTCGACCGCCACCGCGACCGACAGCAGCGACAGGTACGTGATCGACCCGTGGAACACCGACATCGCGCGGAGCTTCCCGCGGCTCGGGTCCTGGGCGCGACGGTACAGCGCGATGTTCGACCAGAGGAACCACACGCCGAGGACGGTCGCGACGACCGCGTACACCCAGGTCATCCCGGCGACCGGGACCAGCAGCAGCGAGCAGGCGATCATCGCGACGGTGTACGCGATCATCTCCTTCGCGACCTTCGACTCCGCCGCGACCACCGGCAGCATCGGGACGCCCGCGGCCGCGTAGTCCTTGCGGAACTTCATCGACAGCGGCCAGTAGTGCGGCGGGGTCCAGAAGAAGATCACCCCGAACAGCAGCACCGCGGCCCAGGACAGCCCGCCGGTCACCGACGACCAGCCGATCAGCACCGGCATGCAGCCGGCGGCGCCGCCCCACACGATGTTCTGCGGCGTCCGCCGCTTGAGGATCATCGTGTAGCCGACGACGTAGATGAGGATCGCGCCGCCGGTGAGCAGCGCGGACGGCACGTTGACCAGCAGCGCCAGCCACAGCAGCGAGCCGACGCCCAGCGCCAGGCCGAACAGCAGCGCGGCACGCGGGGTGATCTCCCCCGTGACCAGCGGCCGCCGCTTGGTGCGGTTCATCACCTGGTCGATGTCGCGGTCGATGTAGCAGTTGAGCACGTTCGCCGCGCCGGCCGCGGCCGCGCCGCCGACCAGCGTCGCCAGCACCAGGCCGATCGGCGGGAACCCGCCCTGCGCCAGGATCATCGTCGGCAGCGTGGTGACGAGCAGCAGCTCGATGACCCGCGGCTTGGTGAGCGCCACGTAGGCGGCCAGCCGGCGGCGCAGCGCGCTCCGGCCGTCCTGGGCCGGGACGCCCGGGGCCCGCGACGAGGCCCCGGCGGGAGCGGCTGGGCTCATCGTGCGCACGCTCCGGTCCTCCGCCCGTCGCCCGACCGCGCCGGCCGGACGGCCCCGCGGATGATCCCGACCATCGTACGGCCCCCCGGGCAGCAGATGCGGCCGTGAACCGCCTGGGACCAGGGTCCCGGTCGTGTGACGTCCGTCGCCCCGGGCCCCCGCGGTGGCGGACCGGACGGCGGACCCCCGCCCGGCGGGTCTAGGCTCGAAACGCACGCCCGGCCCCGGGGGAATCAGGACCGGGCGTGAGCGGCGCCCGGCCTGGTCAGGACGGGCCCGACCGTCGACGCCCCGGCCCGGAGTCCGGGGCGAGAAGTGAGGTGGCACGACGATGACAGAGGGCATCACGCCGCTCGACCAGGTGGCCGACGCAGGCGTCGCGGTATGGCTGGACGACCTGTCCCGGGAGCGGCTGCGCACCGGGAACCTGAAGGACCTCGTGGCCGAGCGCCGCGTCGTCGGGGTCACGACCAACCCGACGATCTTCGCGAGCGCGCTGGCCAAGGGCGAGTCCTACGACGAGCAGCTCGAGCAGCTGCGGGCGCAGGGCACCGACGTGGACGGCGCGGTCTTCGCGATCACGACCGACGACGTGCGCGAGGCCGCCGACGTGCTGCGCCCCGTCTACGACGCCACCGACGGCGTGGACGGCCGCGTGTCGATCGAGGTCGACCCGCGCCTCGCGCACGACGCCCAGGCGACCGTCGACTCGGCCCGCGCGCTGTGGTCGACCGTCGACCGGCCGAACCTGTTCATCAAGATCCCCGCCACGCTCGACGGGCTGACGGCGATCACCGAGGTGCTCGCCGACGGCATCAGCGTCAACGTCACGCTGATCTTCTCCCTCGAGCGGTACCGCGCCGTGCTGGACGCGTTCCTCGAGGGCCTGGAGCGGGCGAAGGCCAACGGCCACGACCTGGCTCCCATCGCCTCCGTCGCGTCGTTCTTCGTGTCCCGCGTGGACGCGGCGATCGACCCGCGCCTGGACGAGATCGGCTCCCCCGAGGCCGCCGACCTGCGCGGCAAGGCCGCCATCGCCAACGCCCGCCTGGCGTACGGCGTCTACGAGGAGGTCGTCGCCGGCGAGCGCTGGCAGGCCCTCGCCGCGGCCGGCGCGAAGCCGCAGCGTCCGCTGTGGGCGTCCACGGGCGTCAAGGACAAGGCGTACCCCGACACCCGGTACGTCGACGAGCTCGTCGTCGCCGGCGTCGTCAACACCATGCCCGAGGCCACGCTCCAGGCGGTGTACGACCACGGCGACTTCCGGGGCGACACCGTCACCGGCACCCAGGCCGAGGCGCAGGCCGTCATCGACCGGCTCGCCGGCCTCGGCATCGCGATCGACGAGGTCACCGACCAGCTCGAGCGCGAGGGCGTCGACAAGTTCGAGAAGTCCTGGGCCGAGCTGCTCGACACGGTCCGCGGCGGCCTGGAGCAGGTGGCCGAGTGAGGCCCGCGAAGGTCACCGCGGAGCACAACCCGCTCCGCGACCCGCGCGACCGCCGGCTCCCGCGGATCGCCGGGCCCTCGGGCCTGGTGATCTTCGGGGTCACCGGCGACCTCGCCCGCAAGAAGCTCATGCCCGCGGTGTACGACCTCACCAACCGCGGCCTGCTCCCGCCCGGCTTCGCGCTCACCGGGTTCGCCCGGCGCGACTGGGAGGACCAGGACTTCGCGCAGATCGTGCACGACTCCGTGAAGGAGCACGCGCGCACCCCGTTCCGCGAGTCCACCTGGCGCCAGCTGTCCGAGGGCATCCGGTTCGTCCAGGGCACCTTCGACGACGACGACGCGTTCGACCGGCTGCGGCAGACCGTCGAGGACCTCGACGTCACCCGCGGCACCGGCGGCAACCACGCGTTCTACCTCTCGGTGCCGCCGAGCGCGTTCCCCGTCGTCTGCAAGCAGCTCGCCCGCTCCGGCCTGTCGGAGTCGGTCGAGAACGCCTGGCGCCGCGTCGTCATCGAGAAGCCGTTCGGCCACGACCTGCAGTCGGCCCGCGAGCTCAACGACGTCGTGTCCTCGGTGTTCCACCCCGACGACGTGTTCCGGATCGACCACTACCTCGGCAAGGAGACGGTGCAGAACCTGCTGGCGCTGCGCTTCGCCAACCAGCTGTTCGAGCCGATCTGGAACGCCAACTACGTCGACCACGTGCAGATCACGATGGCCGAGGACATCGGCGTCGGCGGCCGCGCCGGGTACTACGACGGCATCGGTGCCGCGCGCGACGTCATCCAGAACCACCTGCTGCAGCTCCTGGCCCTCACGGCCATGGAGGAGCCGGTCACGTTCGACGCGCACGACCTCACCGCCGAGAAGATCAAGGTCCTCTCCGCGGTGCGCGTGCCCAAGGACATCGGCAAGCACACCGCCCGCGGGCAGTACGCCGCGGGCTGGCAGGGCGGCGAGAAGGTCGTCGGCTACCTCGACGAGGGCGGCTTCGACCCGAACTCGACCACCGAGACCTTCGCCGCCATCCGCGTCGACGTGGACACCCGCCGCTGGGCCGGCGTCCCGTTCTACCTGCGCACCGGCAAGCGCCTCGGGCGCCGCGTCACCGAGATCGCCGTCGTGTTCAAGAAGGCGCCGCACCTGCCCTTCGAGTCCACCGCGACCGAGGAGCTCGGCAAGAACGCGCTCGTCATCCGCGTCCAGCCCGACGAGGGCGTCACCCTGCGGTTCGGCGCCAAGGTGCCGGGCACCGCGATGGAGGTCCGCGACGTCACGATGGACTTCGGCTACGGCCACGCGTTCACCGAGTCGTCCCCCGAGGCCTACGAGCGCCTCATCCTCGACGTCCTGCTGGGCGACCCGCCGCTGTTCCCGCGGCACGAGGAGGTCGAGCTCTCCTGGAAGATCCTCGACCCCATCACGTCCTACTGGGCGTCGAAGGGCAAGCCGGAGCAGTACCGCGCCGGCACCTGGGGGCCGGAGTCGGCCGACCGCATGATGGAGCGCGACGGACGGACCTGGAGGCGACCGTGATCATCGACCTGCCCAAGACCACCACCCGCGACATCAACAAGCGGCTGGTGCAGGAGCGCGAGGAGGGCGGCGCCGTCGCCCTCGGGCGCGTGCTGACGCTGCTCATCGACGTCGGCGCCAACGACCCCGAGGCCGCCATCGAGGCCGCCAACGACGCCAGCCGCGAGCACCCCTGCCGCGTCATCGTGCTCACCGAGTCCGGCCCCGAGGCCGCCGACTCCGAGCTCGACGCGCAGATCCGGCTCGGCGGCGACGCCGGCGCCTCCGAGGTCGTCCTGCTGCACCCGTCCGCCGCGCAGGCCCGGCACCTGGACACCCTCGTGCTCCCCCTGCTGCTGCCGGACGCGCCGATCGTCGCCTGGTGGCCCTACCAGGTGCCCGACGACCCGGCCCAGCACCCGCTCGGCCAGCTCGCGCGACGCCGGATCACCGACACCACCGAGTGCACCAGCCCGTCCGACGCGCTGCACCGGCTGGCCGGCGGCTACACCGAGGGCGACACCGACCTCGCGTGGACCCGCACCACCCTGTGGCGCGGCCTCATCGCGGCGACGCTGGACCAGCCGCCGTTCGAGCCCGTCACCCGCGCGGTCGTGGCCGGCGAGAGCACCCACCCCTCCGTCGACCTCATGGCGGCGTGGCTGGGCTGGGCGCTGAACTGCCCGGTCGACATCGAGCGCCAGGCGGACGCCCCGGCCATCACGCAGGTGCGGCTCGAGCGGAAGTCCGGGCCGATCGTGCTCGACCGGCCCGACGGCAAGACCGCCGCGCTGCGCCAGCCCGAGCAGCCCGAGCATCGGATCGCCCTGCCGATCCGGCAGCTGCGGGAGTGCCTGGCCGAGGAGCTCCGCCGGCTCGACGCCGACGAGGTCTACGGCGAGGTGCTGCGCAAGGGCCTGACGAAGGTGGGCGCGTGACGGGCGCGCCGCGCACCGTCCTGGTGCACCCGGACGCCGACACGCTCGCCGAGGCCACGGCCGCGCGGCTCGTCACGCGGCTCGTGGACCTGCAGTCCGCCGCCGCACCGGTGCACGTCGTGCTCACCGGCGGGACCGTCGGGATCAAGACGCTCGCCGCCGTGGCGTCGTCCCCGGCGGCCCGCGCCGTCGACTGGTCCGGCGTGCACCTGTGGTGGGGCGACGAGCGGTTCCTGCCCGACGGCGACGGCGACCGCAACGAGACCCAGGCGCGGTCCGCGCTCATCGACGGGCTCGGCGACGCCCTCCCGGCGGCGAACGTGCACCCGATGCGACCGCTCGACGCGGGCGCCGGCATCGCGACCCCCGAGGACTCGGCCGCGGCCTACGCCGCCGAGCTCGCGGCGTTCGCCCCCGAGGGGGCCGACGTGCCGACGTTCGACGTGCTCATGCTCGGCATGGGGCCGGACGGCCACGTGGCGTCGCTGTTCCCCGGCCACGAGGGCGTCGACGTCACCGGCGTGCCGACCGTCGGGGTGCACGGCTCCCCCAAGCCGCCGCCCGAGCGGGTGTCGCTGACGTTCGAGTCCATCCGCGCCGCGCGCGAGGTGTGGGTGGTGGCGGCGGGCGCCGAGAAGGCGGCGGCCGTCGCGTCGGCGCTGTCCGACGCCCCGGTGGCGACGACCCCGGCCGCGGGCGCCCGCGGCACGGAGGCGACGCTCTGGCTGGTCGACGCGGCCGCGGTGGCCGAGGTCGGCGCGACGCAGGGCGCGGCGTAGCCGCCGGCACTCCCCCGCACGGTACGAGGGCCCCGCAGCCGGGTGGCTGCGGGGCCCTCGCCCGTCGGCGAACCCAGCGAGGTCGAGGGTTTGCCGGTTCACGGCGGCCCGAAACGCTCGACCTCGGCGGAAACGCTCGACCTCGGCGGGGATCCCCGCTCCCGCCGGACGCGGGGGGGGGGGGGGGGGGGGGGGGGGGGGGGGGGGGGGGGGGGGGGGGGGGGGGGGGGGGGGGGGGGGGGGGGGGGGGGGGGGGGGGGGGGGGGGGGGGGGGGGGGGGGGGGGGGGGGGGGGGGGGGGGGGGGGTAGGTANNTCCCCCCCCCCCCCCCCCCCCCCTTTTGAAGGATACGGCGACCACCGAGATCGACACTCCACGGCCTTCGTCGGCAGCGTCAGATGGGGAGAAGAGACAGGTGCTGCGGGGCCCTCGCCGCGGGACGTGCGGGTGGCGGGTGCTGCCTCAGCGCACCCCGCCGCGCCGGCGGGCGCGGAGCGCGGCCAGCGCCTCGTCCAGGATCGCCTCGCCGTCCTCGGCGGAGCGGCGCTCCTTCACGTAGGCCAGGTGGGTCTTGTACGGCTCGTTGCGCACGGGCGACGGCGGGTTGGCCTCGTCCTGGCCGGCCGGGAAGCCGCAGCGCGGGCAGTCCCAGGTCTCGGGCGCCTCGGCGGCGGCCTCCTCGGCGAACGACGGCCGCGTCTCGTGGCCGTTCGCGCACCAGTAGGAGATCCACACGCGGGGCGCGGCGTCGCCGCGTTCGGCCTCGCCCATGGGGCCCGCGCCGACGCGGGACCCCCGGATCGCACTTCCGCTCGCCATGAGGTCTCTCCCTCAGCTCACGCGCTCGATGAGACCGAGCAGCACGATCACGACCGCCCACACGAGGCTGACGCCCACGGTGATGCGGTTGAGGTTGCGCTCGGCCACGCCGGAGGACCCGGCGCTGCTGGTGATGCCGCCGCCGAACATGTCGGACAGACCGCCGCCCTTGCCCTTGTGCAGCAGGACGAGCGGGACGAGCAGCAGGCTCGTGACCACCAGGAGGACCTGGAGGGCGATGGTGAGGGCTGTCACGGCGGGTCTGGCTCTTCTCGCTGTCGGGGGACCCCGGGCGGGGTCGGTCGGGTGGACCGCGGTCCAGGGTAGGCGACGCGTGGCGCAGGAATCCAGCACGACAGGCCGGATCGGGCCGCAGGTCGCCCGGTCGGCCGGGGCGCGCGCCGGCGTGCTGCCGCCGCGCGCCCCAGCCCGGGGTGGCTCAGGCGCCGACGTGCTCCTGGAACCGCGCGATCTTGGCGAACTCCTCGGCGTCGAGCGACGCGCCGCCGACGAGCGCGCCGTCGACGTCGGGCTTGCCGATGATCTGGGCGGCGTTGCCGGACTTCACCGAGCCGCCGTAGAGCACGCGGACGGCGTCGGCGACCTCGGCCGAGTACAGCTCGGCGAGCTTGCCGCGGATGGCCTCGCAGACCTCCTGCGCGTCCTCGGGGGTGGCGACCTCGCCGGTGCCGATGGCCCAGACGGGCTCGTAGGCGATGACGACCGTCTTCGCCTGCTCCTCGGTCACGCCCGCGAGCGAGCCCGCGAGCTGCGTCAGGGTGTACTCGACGTGGGTGCCCGCCTTGCGGATCTCCAGGCCCTCGCCGACGCAGACGATCGGGGTGATGCCGGCGCCGAGCGCGGCGACCGTCTTGGCCGCGACGACCGCGTCGGACTCGCCGTGGTACTCGCGGCGCTCCGAGTGGCCGGTCGCGACGTAGGTGACGCCGAGCTTGGCGAGCTGCGCCGCCGAGACCTCGCCGGTGTAGGCGCCGGACGCGTGCTGCGACACGTCCTGCGCGCCGTAGCCGATCTCCAGCTTGTCCGCGTCGACCAGGGTCTGCACGGAGCGGATGTTGGTGAACGACGGCAGGACGACGACCTCGGCGGTGCCGAAGTCGTGCTTGGCGTCCTTGAGCGTCCAGGCGAGCTTCTGCACCAGGTGCACGGCCTCGTGGTGGTCGAGGTTGAGCTTCCAGTTGCCCGCGATGAGGGGGGTACGTGCCATGTGGATCAGTCCTCCAGGACCGCGATGCCGGGGAGGGTCTTGCCCTCGAGGAGCTCCAGCGACGCGCCGCCGCCGGTCGAGATGTGGCCGAAGCCGGCCTCGTCGAAGCCGAGACGACGCACGGCCGCGGCCGAGTCGCCGCCGCCGACGATGGAGAAGCCGTCGGTGTCGACGAGCGCCTGCGCGACGGCCTTGGTGCCCTCGGCGAAGGCGGGGAACTCGAACACGCCCATCGGGCCGTTCCAGGCGATGGTCTTCGCGTCGAGGATCGCGGCGCGGAACAGCTCGCCCGACCTCGGGCCGATGTCCAGGCCCATCTTGCCGGCGGGGATCTTGTCCGCGTCGACGGTCTCGTGCGGGGCGTCGGCGGCGAAGCCGTCGGCCGCGACGATGTCGACGGGCAGCACGATCTCGACGCCGGACTCCTGCGCCTCCGCCAGGTAGCCCTTGACGGTCTCGACCTGGTCCTCCTCGAGCAGCGAGGAGCCGACCTCGTGGCCCTGGGCCTTGAGGAAGGTGAACACCATGCCGCCGCCGATGAGCAGCTTGTCGGCCTTGGTCAGCAGGTTCGCGATGACGCCGAGCTTGTCGGAGACCTTCGAGCCGCCGAGCACGACCACGTAGGGGCGCTCGGGGTCCTCGACGGCCTTGCGCAGCGCCTCGACCTCGGTGAGGACGAGCTGGCCGGCCGCGTGCGGGAGGCGCAGCGCGACGTCGTAGACCGACGCCTGCTTGCGGTGCACGACGCCGAAGCCGTCGGAGACGAACGCGTCGGCGAGGGCCGCGAGCTCGTCGGCCAGCGCGCCGCGCTCGGCCTCGTCCTTGGAGGTCTCGCGCGCGTCGAACCGGATGTTCTCGAGCAGCGCGATCTGGCCGTCCTCGAGCGCCGCGACCGTGGCCTTGGCCGACTCGCCGACGACGTCCTCCGCGAGGGCGACCGGCTGGCCGAGCAGCTCGCCCAGGCGGGCGGCGACGGGGCCCAGCGAGTACTTCGCGTCGGGCTCGCCCTTCGGGCGGCCGAGGTGCGCGGTGACGACCACGCGGGCGCCGGCGTCGAGCAGGCCCTTCAGCGTGGGCAGCGCGGCGCGGATGCGGCCGTCGTCGGTGATGGTCGTGCCGTCGAGCGGCACGTTGAAGTCGGAACGGACGAGCACGCGCTTGCCGCGCAGGTCGCCGAGGTCCTCGATGGTCTTCATGCTTGCCTACCTTGCTCCGCGGGGCCGTCGGGGCCGACGACCGGGGCTGTCCATGACGGCGCCCGCGACACGCCGGGGTCGGAGGCCGACCCCGGCGTGCGCGGGCGCATGTGCGTCGCTACGGACGGCTGAGGGTCAGAGACGCTCGCCGACGTAGGAGGTGAGGGTGACGAGGGAGTTGGAGTAGCCCCACTCGTTGTCGTACCAGGACACGACCTTCACCAGGTCGCCCGACACCTTGGTCAGCTTCGAGTCGAAGATGCTCTGGTGCGGGTCGGTGACGATGTCGGAGGACACGATCTCGTCCTCGACGTACGCCAGGACGCCCTTGAGCGGGCCCTCGGCGGCAGCCTTGACCGCGGCGTTGACCTCCTCGACCGTGACCTCCTTCGAGGCGGTGAAGGTGAGGTCGGTCGCCGAGCCGGTGATGGTCGGGACGCGCAGGGCGTAGCCGTCCAGCTTGCCCTTGAGCTCCGGCAGCACGAGCGCGACGGCCTTGGCGGCGCCGGTCGAGGTCGGGACGATGTTCTGCGCGGCGGCGCGGGCGCGGCGGAGGTCCTTGTGCGGGCCGTCCTGCAGGTTCTGGTCACCCGTGTAGGCGTGGATCGTGGTCATGAGGCCACGCTCGATGCCGATCGAGTCGTTGAGCGCCTTCGCCAGCGGGGCGAGGCAGTTCGTGGTGCACGACGCGTTCGAGATGATGTGCTGCGTGGCCGGGTCGTACGACTCGTGGTTCACGCCGACGACGAAGGTGCCGTCCTCGTTCTTCGCCGGGGCGGAGATGATGACCTTCTTGGCACCGGCGGCGATGTGCGCCTTGGCCTTCTCGGCGTCGGTGAAGAAGCCGGTCGACTCGATGACGATGTCGGCGCCCAGCTCGGCCCAGGGGAGGTTGGCCGGGTCGCGCTCGGCGAGGGCGCGGATGTTCTTGCCGTCGACGATGATGTTGTCGTCGTCGAAGTCGACGCTCAGCGGGAAGCGGCCCAGCACGGTGTCGTACTTGAGCAGGTGAGCCAGCGTCTTGTTGTCCGTCAGGTCGTTGACGCCGACGATCTCGATGTCGGCGCCCGACGCCACGATGGCCCGGTAGAAGTTGCGCCCGATGCGGCCGAAGCCGTTGATGCCGACCTTGATGGTCACTTGCCCTCCTCGGCACGCGCCGGCACAGGCCAGCGCACACTGTTGCGGTGATGGACTGCGCACGCCGGTGTGCGCTCCGGAAACGCCGCGGTCACAGGAACTTGACCCTCAGAACATCTCCGGATGGCCTAGAGCCTATACCCGAGCGCAGGGTGCCGCAGGGACCTAGGTCTGGCCGGCGGGACGGCCGTCCGTGGTGCGGACGGCCTTCCACCCGCTGCCCCGCGTCCTGCTAGAGGTCCAGCAGGTCGGGGCTGAGCCCGGACTCGGTGTCCGGGATGCCGAGGTCGGCGGCGCGCTTGTCGGCCGTCGCGAGCAGGCGGCGGATCCGGCCCGCCACCGCGTCCTTGGTGAGCACGGGGTCGGCGAGCTTGCCGAGCTCCTCCAGCGAGGCCTCCTTGTGGGCGAGCCGCAGCTCCCCCGCCTCGCGCAGGTGCTCGGGCACGTCGGCGCCCAGGATCTCGAACGCCCGCTCGACGCGCGCGCCGGCGGCGACCGCCGCCCGCGCCGACCGGCGCAGGTTCGCGTCGTCGAAGTTGGCCAGGCGGTTCGCGGTGCCGCGCACCTCGCGGCGGACCCGGCGCTCCTCCCAGACCAGCAGCGTCTCGTGCGCGCCGAGCCGGGCCAGCATCGCGGCGATGGCGTCGCCGTCGCGGATGACCACGCGGTCGACGTTGCGCACCTCGCGCGCCTTGGCCGGGATCTGCATGCGGCGCGCGGCGCCGACGAGCGCCAGCGCGGCCTCCGGGCCCGGGCAGGTCACCTCGAGCGCCGACGACCGGCCGGGCTCGGTCAGCGACCCGTGCGCCAGGAACGCGCCGCGCCACGCCGCCTCGGCCTCCTGCACGCCGGCGGAGACGATCTGCGGGGGCAGCCCGCGCACCGGCCGCCCGCGGTTGTCGAGCAGGCCCGTCTGCCGCGCGAGCGACTCGCCGTCCTTCACGACCCGCACGACGTACCGGTTCCCGCGGCGCAGCCCGCCGCCCGACACCACGATGACCTCGGACTGGTGGCCGTACACCTCGGCGATCGCGGCCCGGAGCCGACGGGCGGCCATCCCGGTGTCGAGCTCGGCCTCGATGACGATCCGCCCCGAGATGATGTGCAGCCCGCCCGCGAACCGGAGCGTCGCCGACACCTCCGCCTTCCGGCACGACGTCTTGTCGACCTGGAGCCGCGCAAGCTCGTCCTTCACCTGTGCCGTCAGAGCCATGCGGTCATCCTGCCATCCCCCGGGGTGCGCCGACGTCGCCGAGGTAGCCCTCGACCACGTCGCTGATCGCCGCGGCGAGCCGCAGCGCGTCGTGCCGGGGCGTGCCGTCCCCGCGCCGCACCTGGCGCAGCAGCAGCCGCCCGCCCTGGGCGCGCGTGCGCTCCTCGAGCTCGTCCACGTCCTCCACGGCGCCGGGGTCGGCGATGACCGCGTCCAGCCGGAGGTCCGGGGCGTGCTGGCGCAGCGCGTCCAGGTGCTCGCACGGGCCCATGCCGGCGGTCTCGGCGTCGGGGCTGAGGTTGAGCAGCACGATCTTGCGCGCGGGGGTCCGGTGCAGCGCCTCGGCGAGGTCCGGCACGAGCAGGTGCGGGATCACGGACGTGTACCAGGAGCCGGGTCCCAGGACGACCCAGTCCGCCTCCTCGACCGCCGCGACCGCCTCGGGCAGCGCCGGCGGGCGGTCGGGCACCAGCCGCACACCCTCGATGGGGTCGCGGGCCACCGCGACGTGGCTCTGCCCGCGTACCACCTCGACCCGCCCGTCGGGCCGCCGGACGTCGGCCTCGATCGCCAGCGGCACCGCCGCCATGGGCAGCACGCGGCCGCGGGCGCCGAGCAGCCGGCCCACCCAGTCCAGGCCGTCGACCGTGTCGCCCAGCAGCTCCCACAGCGCCACGATCAGCAGGTTGCCGACCGCGTGCTTGTCCAGGTCGCCCGTCGAGGTGAACCGGTGCTGCAGCACGTCGCGCCACGTGCGGCCCCAGTCGGAGTCGTCGCAGAGCGCGGACAGCGCCATGCGCAGGTCCCCGGGCGGGAGCACGTCGAGCTCGTCGCGCAGCCGGCCGGACGACCCGCCGTCGTCCGCGACCGTCACGACCGCCGTCAGCCGGTCCGTCACGCGGCGCAGCGCCGACAGGGACGCGGACAGCCCGTGCCCGCCGCCCAGGGCGACGAACGCGGGGTGCCCGTCGCGGGACGGGTTCATTCCTTGCCGAGGTCGCGCGCCGCCACGGTGACGCGCTGGCCGCGGGACCGCAGCCGCTCGGCGATGGCCTCGCTGATCGCGACCGAGCGGTGCTTGCCGCCGGTGCAGCCGACCGCGATCGTCACGTAGCGCTTCTCCTCCGCCAGGTACCCGGCGAGGACGGGCTCGAGCGCGTCGACGTACCGGTCCACGAAGTCGACGGCACCGGGCAGGCCCAGGACGTAGTCGCGCACGGGCGCGTCCCGGCCCGACATGTGCCGGAGCTCGGTGATCCAGTACGGGTTGGCCAGGAACCGGACGTCGACCACGTGGTCCGCATCGAGCGGGATGCCGTACTTGAAGCCGAACGACAGCACGTTGACCCGCAGCGCGTCCTCCTCCTGCTCCGAGGACACCGCCGCGCGCACGATCCGGCCGAGCTCGTGCACGTTCGTCTCCGAGGAGTCGATCAGCACGTCCGCGCGCTCCCGGATGTCCGAGAGCAGGCTGCGCTCCGTCGTGATGCCGTCGAGGATCCGGCCCTCGCCCTGCAGCGGGTGCGGGCGGCGCACCTGCTCGTACCGGCGCACCAGCACCTCGTCCGAGGCGTCGAGGAACAGGATCCGGTAGTCGATGCCGGACTCGCGGAGCTGCGCGAGCACCGCGAGGAGGTCGGCGAAGAACTCGCGCCCGCGGACGTCGACGACGGCCGCGATCCGCAGGTCCGCGCTCGGCGGCCCGCCGTGGGTCAGCATGCCGACGAGGTGCGTCAGCATCTGCGCGGGCAGGTTGTCGACGACGTACCAGCCCATGTCCTCGAGCACCGCGCCGGCGCGGGTGCGACCCGCCCCGGACATGCCGGTGATGATCAGGACGTGGGGCTGCCGGACCCGGGGCGCCTCGGTGGCGGCCTCGATCGCGGGGATGCCGTGGGGGACGGTGATCGGCGAGGTCTCGTCGCTCATGACCCCAGCATGCCAGGCGCGTCGGCGGTCGGCGCCGCCGGGTCGGTGGCCCGGGCCGGCACGTCCGTGGCCGGGGCGGTCCCGCCGGCGTCCGGCGCGTCCGCGCCCGTGGCCGGCGCCGGGACGCCGGCGGGCTCGGTGCCCCCGGCCAGCGCCGCCACCACCGCCGCCGCGGTCCGCGCGCCCATGCCGGGCACCGTCGCGATCTCCTCCGCCGTGGCGGCCTTCAGCCGCTTCAGCGAGCCGAAGTGCTTGAGCAGCGCGGCCGACCGGGCGGGGCCGAGCCCCGGGACGGTGTCGAGCGCCGAGACCGTCATGCCCTTGCTGCGCTTCTTGCGGTGCGCGGTGATCGCGAACCGGTGCGCCTCGTCGCGGACGCGCTGCAGCAGGTACAGCCCCTCGGAGGAGCGCTGCAGGATCACCGGGTAGTCCTCCCCCGGCAGCCACACCTCCTCCAGCCGCTTGGCCAGGCCGCACAGCGCCACGTCGTCGATCCCGAGCTCCGCCAGCGCCGCCGCCGCGGCCGCGACCTGCGGCGGGCCGCCGTCGACCACGACGAGGTTCGGCGGGTAGGCGAACCGCTGGGGGCGGCCGGTCGTCTCGTCGATCGGGCCCGATCGCACCGGGCCGGCGTCGGCGTCGGCCAGCGCCTCGGCCAGCTGGTCCTCCCCCAGCCCCAGCTCCAGGTCGCCCGCCTGCTCGCGCTCGGCGAGGTACCGGCGGAACCGGCGGGTGATGACCTCGTGCATGGCCGCGGTGTCGTCGCGCGCGCCCGTGCCCTCCGGGCCGCGGATGCCGAACGTCCGGTACTCGCTCTTGCGGGCCAGGCCGTCCTCGAACACCACCATCGACGCCACCTGGTACGTCCCCTGGTTGTGCGAGACGTCGTAGCACTCGATGCGCAGCGGCGCGGAGTCCAGCCCCAGCGCCTCCTGGATCTCCTGCAGCGCCTGGCTGCGGGTCGTCAGGTCGCCGGCCCGGCGGGTGCGGTGCAGCGCCAGGGCGTGCTCGGCGTTCTTCCGGACCGTCTCGGCCAGCTCGTGCTTGTCGCCGCGCTGCGGGACGCGGACGTGCACCCGGCTGCCGCGCAGCCCGGACAGCCAGGCCTGCACCTGGTCGAGGTCGTCGGGGAGGACCGGGACCAGGACCTCGCGCGGCACCGAGCCCGCGGCCGCTCCCGACGCGGCGGCGGGGTCGCCGCCGGGCACGTCCCCGTAGACCTGCTGGAGCAGGTGCTCGACGAGCTGCGCGTCCGTCAGGTCCTCGACCTTCTCGACCACCCAGCCGCGCTGGCCGCGGATCCGGCCGCCGCGCACGTGGAACACCTGGACCGCGGCCTCGAGCTCGTCGCCGGCGAGGGCGAAGATGTCCGCGTCCGTGCCGTCCGACAGCACGACCGCGTTCTTCTCGGTCGCGCGCTTGAGGGCGCCGATGTCGTCCCGGAGCCGGGCCGCGCGCTCGAAGTCGAGCTCCGCCGACGCCTCCTGCATGCGCTGGGTCAGGCGCCTGGTGAACCGGGCGGTGTCCCCCGCCATGAAGTCGGCGAACTCCTCGGCCAGGACGTGGTGGTCCTCCTGGGAGATCTTCCCGACGCACGGCGCGGAGCACTTGTCGATGTACCCGAGCAGGCAGGGCCGGCCCTGCTGCTTCGCGCGCTTGAACACGCCCGCGGAGCAGGTGCGCACCGGGAACACCCGGAGCAGCAGGTCGACCGTCTCCCGGATCGCCCAGGCGTGCGCGTACGGGCCGAAGTACCGGGTGCCGGGCCGCTTCGCACCGCGCATCACCTGCACGCGCGGGAACTGGTCGGCGAGCGTGACGGCCAGGTACGGGTAGGACTTGTCGTCGCGGTACTTCACGTTGAACCGCGGGTCGAACTCCTTGATCCAGGAGTACTCCAGCGCCAGCGCCTCGACCTCGGTGCCGACGACGGTCCACTGCACCGAGGCGGCCGTCGTGACCATCTGCTGCGTGCGGGGGTGCAGGCCGGCGACGTCCTGGAAGTACGAGTTCAGCCGGGACCGCAGGCTCTTGGCCTTGCCGACGTAGATGACCCGGCCGTCCTTGTCGCGGAACCGGTAGACGCCGGGCTGGTCGGGGATCTCCCCCGGGGCGGGGCGGTAGGTGGCGGGGTCAGCCATGCGTGCCACCGTAGTTCGCCGGACCGACAGCCGCGCCGAGGGCCCGGCGCGCCGGTACCGTCGCCCGCATGGGACTGCTGCACGAGTACGCCGCCGACGTCGTCTGGACGGGCGCGGGCGCCACGGGCACCACCGGGTACGCGGCGTACAGCCGCGACCACGAGGTGCGGGTCGCGGGGAAGCCGCCCGTGCTCGCGTCGGCCGACCCGGCGTTCCGGGGCGACCCGGCGCGGCACAACCCCGAGGAGCTGCTCGTCGCCGCGCTGGCCGAGTGCCACATGCTCTGGTTCCTCCACTTCGCCGCCACGTCGGGCGTGGCGGTCGTCGGCTACACGGACCGGGCCGGCGGGACGATGCGGGTCGAGGCGGCCGGCCACGGCCAGTTCACCCAGGTCGTGCTGCGGCCGCAGGTCACCGTCCGGCCCGGCGGCTCCGCCGCGACCGACGGGGCGGCGCTCGACGCCCAGCTGGCCGACCTGCACCGCCGGGCGCACGAGCACTGCTTCATCGCCCGGTCGGTCACGTTCCCGGTGCTGACCGAGCCGGCGCCGGCGGTCCTGGAGACCGCGGGCGCCGGCTCGGCGGGCTGAGACCCGCGCGGCTCAGGCGCTCGCGCGCTCCGCCGCCGGCTCGTCCAGCACCTCCGCCAGGAACGTCCCCGTGTGGCTCGCCGCGACCCGCGCGACCTGCTCCGGCGTGCCCTGCGCGACGACCGTGCCGCCGCCCGAGCCGCCCTCGGGACCCATGTCGATGATCCAGTCGGCGTTCTTGATCACGTCGAGGTTGTGCTCGATGACGATCACGCTGTTGCCCTTGTCGACCAGGCCCTGCAGCACGCCGAGGAGCTTGCGGATGTCCTCGAAGTGCAGGCCGGTCGTCGGCTCGTCCAGCACGTAGACCGTGCGGCCGGTGGACCGGCGCTGGAGCTCGGTCGCGAGCTTGACGCGCTGCGCCTCGCCGCCGGACAGCGTCGGGGCCGGCTGGCCGAGCCGGACGTAGCCGAGGCCGACGTCGACGAGGGTCGTGAGGTGCCGGGCGATCGCGGGCACCGCGGCGAAGAACTCCGCGGCCTCCTCGATCGGCATGTCCAGCACGTCCGCGACCGTCTTGCCCTTGAAGTGCACCTCGAGCGTCTCGCGGTTGTACCGCGCCCCGTGGCACACCTCGCAGGGCACGTACACGTCGGGCAGGAAGTTCATCTCGATCTTGAGCGTGCCGTCGCCGGAGCACGCCTCGCAGCGGCCGCCCTTGACGTTGAACGAGAACCGCCCCGCGGTGTAGCCGCGGACCTTCGCCTCGGTGGTCTCGGCGAACAGCTTGCGGATCCGGTCCCAGACGCCCGTGTAGGTCGCCGGGTTCGACCGCGGGGTGCGGCCGATCGGGCCCTGGTCGACGTGCACGACCTTGTCGAGCTGGTCCAGGCCGCTCACGCGCTTGTGCCGCCCGGCCACCCGGCGGGCGCCGTTCAGCTCGTTCGCCATGACCGTGTAGAGGATCGAGTTCACCAGCGTCGACTTGCCGGAGCCGGACACGCCGGTCACGGCCGTGAACGTCCCGAGCGGGAACGACACGTCGACGTTCTTGAGGTTGTGCTCGCGGGCGCCGTGAACGGTGACCTGGCGCTTCTTGTCCACCTTGCGCCGCTGCGCCGGCATCGGGATCGAGCGGCGGCCGGACAGGTAGGCGCCGGTCATCGACTCGCGCGACGCCAGCAGGCCCGCCAGGTCGCCGGAGTGCACGACGTTGCCGCCGTGCTCGCCCGCGCCGGGGCCGACGTCGACGATCCAGTCCGCGGTGCGGATGGTGTCCTCGTCGTGCTCGACGACGATCAGCGTGTTGCCGAGGTCGCGCAGCCGGGTCAGCGTGTCGATGAGGCGGCGGTTGTCCCGCTGGTGCAGGCCGATCGACGGCTCGTCCAGCACGTACAGCACGCCCACCAGGCCGGACCCGATCTGGGTCGCCAGCCGGATGCGCTGGGCCTCGCCGCCGGACAGCGTCGCCGCGGCGCGCATGAGCGACAGGTAGTCCAGGCCGACGTCGAGCAGGAAGCCGAGCCGGGCCTGGATCTCCTTGAGCACCTGCTCGGCGATCTGCCGCTCGCGCACGCCGAGCTCGAGGGCGTCGAGGAACTCCTTGGCCTCGCGGATCGGCAGCGCGCAGACCTCGGCGATCGACTTGCCGCCGACCCGCACGGCCAGCACCTCGGGCTTGAGCCGCGTCCCCTCGCACACGGGGCACGGCACCTCCCGCATGTACGCCTCGTACTTCTCCTTGCTCCACTCCGACTCGGTCTCGGAGTGGCGGCGCTCCAGGAACGTCACGACGCCCTCGAAGCCCGTGGAGTACTGGCGCTCACGGCCCCAGCGGTTCTTGTACTTGACGTGCACCTTGTGGTTCTCGCCGTACAGCACGGCCTTGCGGGCGCGCTCGGGCAGCGCCCGCCACGGCTGGTCCATCGAGAACCCGAGGTCGTCCGCCAGCGCGGTCAGCACGCGCTCGAAGTACTCGGAGGAGATCTGCGCCCACGGGGCCACCGCGCCGTCGCGCAGCGACAGGTCGTCGTCGGGGACGACGAGGTCGGGGTCCACCTCGAGGCGCGAGCCGATGCCGGTGCACTCCGGGCACGCGCCGTACGGGGCGTTGAAGGAGAAGGTCCGCGGCTCGATCTCGTCCAGCGTGAGCTGGTGGTCGTTCGGGCACGCGCGGTTCTCGGAGAACCGGCGCTCCCGGTCCGGGTCGTCCGCGTCGAGGTCGACCATGTCGACGACCAGCAGGCCGCCGGCGAGGCCGAGCGCCGTCTCCACCGAGTCGGTCAGGCGGCGCTGCACGCCCTCGCGGGACACCAGGCGGTCGACGACGACCTCGATGTCGTGCTTGAGCTTCTTCTCGAGCGTCGGCGGCTCGGAGAGCTGCACCACCTCGCCGTCCACGCGGGCGCGGGCGAAGCCCTTGGCCTGCAGCTCCTTGAACAGGTCCGCGTACTCGCCCTTGCGGCCGCGCACCACCGGCGCGAGCACCTGGTAGCGGGTGCCCTCGGGCAGCTCGAGCAGTCGGTCGACGATCTGCTGCGGCGTCTGCGCGGTCACGCGCTCCCCGCACACCGGGCAGTGCTGGGTGCCGGCGCGGGCGAACAGCAGGCGGAGGTAGTCGTAGACCTCGGTGATCGTGCCGACGGTCGACCGCGGGTTGCGGTTGGTCGACTTCTGGTCGATCGACACCGCGGGCGACAGGCCCTCGATGAAGTCGACGTCGGGCTTGTCCATCTGGCCGAGGAACTGGCGCGCGTACGCGGATAGCGACTCGACGTAGCGGCGCTGGCCCTCGGCGAAGATGGTGTCGAAGGCCAGCGACGACTTCCCGGACCCGGACAGGCCCGTGAAGACGATGAGCCTGTCGCGCGGGAGGTCCAGGTCGACGTTGCGCAGGTTGTGCTCGCGGGCCCCCTGGACCACCAGACGATCATTCACGCCCAGCATGCTACGGCGAGCCACCGACATCCGCACATGTGTTCGAACCGTAAAGGTCGCCCGACCTGCGTCGTCGCCCCTGGTCGGCGCATGATGTGGACCGTGACCGACCGCGCCGCCGTGACGGAACCCACGCCCGGGCCGGAGCCCGCTCCCGCGGCCCCCGCGCCCGCGGCCCCCGGCCCGACGCCCATCGGCGAGTACGCCGTGCTCGGCGACGGCCGGACCGCCGCGCTCGTGTCCCGCGCCGGCTCCGTCGACTGGCTGTGCCCCCCGCGGTTCGACTCCCCCGCCTGCTTCGCGGCGCTCCTCGGCGGCCCCGAGCACGGGCGGTGGCTGCTCACCGCGCCCGACGCCACCCGCGTGACCCGGCGGTACCTCGACGACTCGTTCGTGCTCGAGACGACGTTCGAGACGCCCACCGGGACGGCCGTGCTGCTCGACGCCATGCCGCTCGGGGACGGCCGGTGCGACCTCGTCCGGCGGGTGTCCGTCGTGCGCGGGTCCGTGCGGCTCCGGCACGAGTGGGTCGTGCGGTTCGGGTACGGCGCCGTCGTGCCCTGGGTGCACCGCGTCACCGACCCGGACGGGGACGAGGTCATCCGCGCGGTCGCCGGGCCGGACAGCCTCGTGCTGCGCGGCGACCGGCTCCCCCGCCCCGGCGGCGGTCCGCACCGCGGGCACGCCGACGAGTTCACGCTCGCCGAGGGCGGGGGCGTCGGCCTCTCGCTCACCTGGGTGCCCTCCTGGAAGCCCGTGCCCCGGGCGCCCCGGCTCGCGCACCGCGTCGAGGCGACCGAGCACCAGTGGGCGCGCTGGGCCCGGTCCGCCCGGTACCGCGGGACCTACCGGGACGCCGTCGTGCGGTCCCTGCTCGTGCTCCGGCTGCTCACCGACTCCGAGACCGGCGGCATCGTCGCGGCCGCGACCACCTCGCTCCCCGAGGACCCGGGCGGCGAGCGGAACTGGGACTACCGGTACTGCTGGCTCCGGGACGCCGCCATGACCCTCGAGGCCCTCCTGGAGCACGGCTACCGCCACGAGGCCCAGGCCTGGCGCCAGTGGCTGCTCCGCGCCGTCGCCGGCGACCCCGCGCAGGTGCAGATCATGTACGGCGTCGACGGCTCCCGGGAGCTGGCCGAGCGCACGCTCGACCACCTGCCCGGCTACGCCGGCTCCCGGCCCGTGCGGGTGGGCAACGCCGCGGTCGGGCAGGTGCAGAACGACGTCCTCGGCGAGGTCATGGCGGCGCTGCACCTCGCCCGGACCTCCGGCGTGGCCGAGGGCGACGACTCCTGGTCCCTGCAGACGCACCTCGTCGAGCACCTGTGCCGCACGTGGCGCCGGTCCGACAGCGGGATCTGGGAGGTGCGCGGCGCCCCCCGGCACTTCACGCACTCCAAGGTGATGGCCTGGGTCGCCCTCGACCGCGCCGTCCGCGCCGTCGAGGAGCACGGCCTGCCCGGGCCCGTCGAGCGGTGGCGCCGCGAGCGGGACGCCGTGCACGCCGACGTCCTGGCGCACGCCTGGGACGCCGACCGGAACACGTTCGTGCAGCACTACGGCGCCGTCCACACCGACGCGGCCCTGCTCCAGCTCGTCCTCGTCGGGTTCCTGCCGCCCGGCGACCCGCGGCTGGTCGGCACGGTGGCCGCCGTGCGCGCCGAGCTCGAGGTCGCCCCCGGCCTGCTGCTCCGCTACCGCACCGACCGCACCGACGACGGCCTGCGGGGCTCCGAGCACCCGTTCCTCGCCTGCTCCGGCTGGCTCGCCGACGCGCTCGCGCGGCAGGGCGACGTCGACGGGGCCACCGCCGTGCTCGACGTCCTCGACGGGCTGCGCACCGACGTCGGGCTGCTCGCCGAGGAGTACGACCCCGCGACCGGCCGGATGATCGGCAACGTGCCGCAGGCGCTGTCCCACCTCGCGCTCGTGCGGGCCGTGCACAGCCACGACGAGGCGCTCGCGCGCGGCGGGGCGCCGGAGTCGCGCGGCGAGGCGGTGGGGCGGCCGTGAGCGGGGGCGGCGAGGACGCCGTGGCCGGGTACACCGGGGACGTCGTGCCCGGAGGGCCGGCGGCGGTCCGGGTGCTCGACGAGGTCGTGCTCCGCAAGCTGTCCGTCGGGCCGATGGACAACGAGGCGTACGTGCTCGCCTGCCGGCGCACCGGGGCGCGGCTGCTCGTCGACGCGGCGGCCGAGCCCGACCGGCTGCTCGACCTGGCGCGGGCCGGGTCCCCGGGCGAGGCGCCCGCGGGTCCGCTCGCGCTCGTCGTGACCACCCACCGGCACCGGGACCACCTCGGCGCCCTCGCCGGGGTCCTCGCCGCGACGGGCGCCGCGCACGCCGCCGGGGCCGCCGACGCGGACGCCGTGGCCGAGGCCGCCAGCACCACCGTGCCGCGCGCGCTCGCGCACGGCGACGTCCTCGAGGTCGGGGCGCTCCGGCTCGAGGTCCTCGCGCTGCGCGGGCACACGCCCGGCGCCGTCGCCCTCGCGTACCGGGAGCCCGACGACGCCCGCGCACCCGGCGCCGTCCCGGGCCGCGTCCACCTGCTCACCGGCGACTCCCTGTTCCCCGGCGGGCCCGGCCGCACCGCCGACCCGGCGGCGTTCGACGCCCTGATGTCCGACCTCGAGGAGCGGGTCTTCGGGCGGTTCCGCGACGACACCTGGGTCTACCCCGGGCACGGGCGGGACACCACGCTCGGGGCCGAGCGGCCGCACCTGGCGGAGTGGCGCGCCCGGGGCTGGTGACGCGGCGCCCGGGCGACCCCGGCGGCGCCCGGGCGCGGCCCCCGGGTGAACGGGACACGTCGGCCGTGGACGTCGCGGTCCTGGTGGGAAGGCCGTCTGCCATAGTGACGCACAGGTCCGTCACAAGGAGCGAGAGGACGTCCATGTCGAACGACGGCAGCGCCACGCCGGAACCCGGGCAGCAGCCCGAGCAGCAGCCCGGCAGCAGCGCCTGGCCCACGCCGGGCAGCGGCACCGAGCGGCCCGCCGCCCCCGCGCCCTCGGGCTACGAGGCCACCCCGGCCTCCGGCCCCGCGCCCTCCGGCTACGAGGCCACCCCGTCGTGGCCCACCCCGCCGACCTCCGGCTCCGACGCCCCCACCGCGGCGTACCCCGCGGCCTCCCCGTACGGCGCCCCGGGCCAGGGCACGCCGGGCCAGGACGCGCCGACCGCCGCCTACCCGACCTCGGGCGCGCCCGGCTCCGAGGCGCCGACCGCCGCGTACCCGGCGTCGTCGCCGTACGCCGCCCCCGGCGCGCCGCAGGAGCCGGCCGCGCAGGGCGGCGGGTACGGCGCGCCCGGCTACCCCGCGCAGGGCGGCGCGTCCGCCCAGCCGGGCGGCGACCAGGCGCAGCAGCCGGGTGCCGGGTACCCGGCGCCGGGCGAGGGCTACCCGGCCCCGGGTGGCGGCTACCCGGCTCCCGGTGGCGACTACCCCGCGCCGGGCGGTGGCTACCCCGCGCCGGGCGGTGGCTACCCCGCGTCCGGTGGGGGCTACCCCGCGCCGGGTGGCGGCTACCCCGGCGGCGGCTACCCGCAGGCCCCGTACTCGCCGAACCAGTACCAGCAGGCGCCGCGGACCGACGGCGTGTCCATCGCCGCCCTCGTCACCGGCATCCTCGGGACCGGCGTCGTCGCGATCGTGCTCGGCATCCTCGGCCTGCGCCGCACGAAGAAGAACGGCACGCAGGGCCGCGGCCTCGCCATCGCCGGCCTGGTGCTCGGCGGCCTCGGCGTGCTCAGCTGGGTCGTCCTCGGCGTCACCATCGGCACCGCGATCGCCTCGCACAACAGCCACATGGCCGACATGCGGTCGTCCTGCGCGTCCGGCGACATGGAGGCGTGCGACGACCTGTACTTCGAGTCGTCGTCCGGCTCCGACGACGAGGAGTTCGGGAACACCTGCGGCGGGCGCACCGACGGCAGCACCCTGTGCACCTCCGTCGACCCGACCCGGTGGGCCTACGGGGACGACGCCGAGCTCGACGGGTTCTGGGACGCCTGCGCGTCCGGCGACCTCGCCGCGTGCGACTCCCTGTGGTCCGAGGCGCCCTCCGGCTCCGAGTACGAGGAGTTCGGCCGGACCTGCGGCGGGACCACCGACGGCAGCAGCTTCTGCGACTCGGGTGCGACCGAGGGCACCGACGGCACCGACGAGGGCACCGACCTCGGCAGCAGCACCGGCGCGCAGACCTACGGCGACGACCCCGAGCTCGACGCGCTGTGGGACGCCTGCCAGGGCGGCAGCGGCACCGCGTGCGACGACCTGTACTGGGCGTCCGACCTCGACACCGAGTACGAGTCGTTCGGCTCGACCTGCGGCAACCGCGTCGAGTACGCGATCAGCTGCGAGAGCGAGATCGGCGGCTGACCGGTCCCTCCGCCGCACGACGGCCCCGGGGCGGTGCGCCCCGGGGCCGTCCTGCGTCCGGTGGCGGTCGCGCGTCCGGGGGTGGTCGTGCGTCCCGGGGACGCGCGGGACGTCCCCGTGCCGACGCGCCTCGCGGTCAGCGGTCGACCGGCCCCAGCCACGCGTTCGCGACCGTGCTGTGCGCCGACTCGTCGTCGGACGGGTGGAACAGCCCCGCGAGGACGTCCCGGTACAGGCGGCCCAGCTCGCTCCGGGAGAAGTACGACCCGCCCCCCGACACCCGGATCGCCCGGTCCACGACCTCCCGGGCCGTCTCCGTGGCGCGCACCTTGAGGCCGACGACCTTCGCGAACCACAGGGCCCCGTGGTCCACCGCCTCGTCGACGTCCCGGGCCAGCGCCCACACCTGCGGCTCGATCCCGTCCTGGGCGATCGCGGCGTCCGCGACGCGCCACCGGATGTCCGGGTCCTGCGCGTAGCTCCGGCCGTCGTTCTTCATCGACGTCCGCCGGTGCGCGGCCGCCACCGCGAGCTCCAGCGCCCGCCGGCCGATGCCGGTGTACACCGCGGCCAGCAGGATCTCGAACACCTGGAACAGCGCCAGCACGTACGGGTCGGCGCTCGGGCCGGGCGGCAGCGCGCGGAACACCCGGCCCGGCGCCGCGCACGCCCCGTCGAGCACCGTCGTGCAGGACTGGGTCGCCCGCATGCCGAGCGTGTCCCAGTCGTCCTTCGTCTCGATCCCGCCGTCCGTCCGGGACACCACCCCGTGCACCAGGCGGGGCCCGTCCGGGTGGTCCTCGTCCAGGCCGAACGTCGCGAGCCGCGTCCACACCGGGGACAGCGACGTGAAGATCTTCGTCCCGTGGAACCGGTAGCCGCCGTCGGGCTGCCGCTCCGCTCTGGTGCGCGAGGCGAACATGACGAGGTCGTTCCCCGCCTCGGAGTTCCCGAACGCGAACACCTCCCCCGCCGCCGCGTCCCGCAGCACGAACTCCAGCGAGTCGTCGCCGCGCGCCGCCAGCACCGCGGCCATCCCGGTCACCACCAGGTGCATGTTCACCGACAGCGCCGTCGCGGGTGCCGCGCCCGCCAGCCGGACCTGCTCCCGCGCGACGTCCTCGAGCGTCAGCCCGGCGCCGCCCAGCGCCTCCGGCACGAACGCCCGCAGGTACCCGGCCTCGCGCAGGTCGTCCAGGTCCGCGTGCGGGAACGTGTTCTCCCGGTCGTGCACCGGCGCGCGCTCCGCCGCGCGGGCCAGCAGGTCGTCGGTGAGCAGGGCGCGCGGTGCCGCGGTGCGGGTCATGCCGTCCACTCTGCCACCGCCGCCCGGGCCCGCGGGGCCGGGCCGGCGGGGCCGTGCGCCGCCGGTGCGGCGCCCGGTGCGGCGCCCGGTGCGGCAGGATGGCGGCATGGCCACCTTCGCCGTCCGGTACACCTACGACCAGCGCGCCGACCTGCAGGACGAGGTCCGCCCCGAGCACCGCGCCTACCTGCGCGGCCTCGCCGACCGCGGCCTGCTGCGCGGGTCCGGCCCGTTCACCGACGGCGCGCCCGGCGCACTGCTCGTCTTCGAGACCACCGACCGCGCCGCCCTCGAGGTGCTGCTCGCCGACGACCCGTTCGCGCGGGCCGGCGTCATCGCCGACGTCGAGATCCGGGCGTGGAACCTGATCCTCGGCCCCTGGGCCCCGTCCGGCGTCTGACGGACCGGCCCGGTCAGGCGCGGCGGTCGGCGTCCTCGGTGTCCGCCGTGCGCCCGGCGGGTGCCGCCGCGGCGGCCCGGCGCTCGTCCCGGCGCGACGCCGCGATGCTCGTGACCGCTGTGAGCCCCAGGGTCACCACGATCACCGCCAGCGACACCCACGACGGCAGCTCCGGCGCCCAGCCCACCGGCTCGCCGCCGTTCACGAACGGCAGCGTGTTCTCGTGCAGCGCCTGGAGCACGAGCTTCACGCCGATGAACCCGAGCAGCACGCCAAGGCCGATGTTCAGGTAGCGCAGCCGCGTCAGCAGCCCGCCGAGCAGGAAGTACAGCTGGCGCAGGCCCATCAGCGCGAACACGTTCGCCATCAGGACGAGGTACGGCTCCTGGGTCAGGCCGAACACCGCGGGGATCGAGTCGAAGGCGAACAGCAGATCCGTCGCCCCAATCGCGACCAGCACGAGCAGCATCGGCGTCACGTGCCGACGGCCGTCGACCTTCGCGGTCAGCCGGACGCCGTCGTACCCGTCGGTCGTCGGCAGGAACCGCTGCACCACGCGCACCAGCGCCGGCGCCTTGTAGTCCTCCGCCGCCTCGTCCGCGTCCTCCCCCACGCCCTCGCGGGCCACCTTCACGGCCGTCCACACCAGGAACGCGCCGAACAGGTAGAACACCCAGGAGAACGACGCGATCGCCGCGGCGCCGATCCCGATGAACACCCCGCGGAACACGAGCGCCAGGATGATGCCGATCAGCAGCGCCGTCTGCTGGTACTGCCGCGGCACCGCGAACCGGCTCATGATCAGCAGGAACACGAACAGGTTGTCGACCGAGAGCGAGTACTCCGTCAGCCAGCCGGCGACGAACTCGCCCGCCGGGCCGCCGCCCCACACGAGGGCGACGACCACGGCGAACACCAGCGCGAGCCCGATGTACATCCCCAGGTACCGCAGGCACTCCGCCGTCGTCGGGATGTGCGGCCGCCGGCCCACCACCGCCACGTCCACGATCAGGACGGCGGCGGCGAGGCCGAGGGACACGACCCAGACGAGCGGGGAGACGTCCATGCGCGGGTCAGTGCTCCTTGGTGGCGGCGGGCTCCTGCTCGTCGGTCAGGGCGGGAGCGGCGTCCCGGTCGCGCCGGGTCTTGGCCAGGCTCGCGACGGTCGCGACCGTGAGCGTACCGAGGATCACGAGCAGGGACAGCCACGTGGGGATCTCGGGGGCCCACTCGATGTGCTCGCCGCCGTTGATGAACGGCAGCTCGTTCACGTGCATCGCGTGGAAGACCAGCTTCAGGCCGATGAACGCCAGGATGAACGCCAGACCCTTGTTCAGGTACACCAGGCGCTCCAGCAGCCCGCCGATGAGGAAGTACAGCTGGCGCAGGCCGAGCAGGGCGAACGCGTTCGCCGTGAACACGATGTACGGCTCCTGCGTCAGGCCGTAGATCGCCGGGATCGAGTCGAGCGCGAACAGCACGTCGGTGGCGCCGATGGCCACCATCACGACCAGCATCGGGGTGATGAACCGCTTGCCGTCGATCTTCGTGGTCAGGCGGTCGCCGTGGTACTCGTCCGTCGAGGGCACGACCCGCTTGAGCAGCCGGACCGCGAGCCCGTCCTTCTGCTCGTCCGCGTGCGAGAGCTCGTCGTCGTCGTGCTTCTCCTTCGCCAGCTTCGCGCCGGTGTACACGAGGAACGCGCCGAAGATGTAGAACACCCAGGACCACTGCTCGATCGCCGCGGCGCCGAGCAGGATGAACACCGTGCGCAGCACCAGCGCGATCACCACGCCGACCAGGAGCACCTTCTGCTGGAACTCCCGGGGCACCGCGAACTTCGTCATGATGATGAGGAAGACGAAGAGGTTGTCGACCGAGAGGCTCTTCTCGGTCACGTACCCCGCGAAGTACTCGGTCCCGTGGTCCCAGCCCCACA
Organism: Cellulomonas sp. EB106-03-03-XG116; assembly: GCF_058792015.1. Classification (NCBI taxonomy): domain Bacteria; kingdom Bacillati; phylum Actinomycetota; class Actinomycetes; order Micrococcales; family Cellulomonadaceae; genus Cellulomonas; species Cellulomonas sp. EB106-03-03-XG116. The sequence continues at coordinate 19,023 of NZ_JBYTEP010000003.1, read as the reverse complement.
CGAAGCCGAGCCCCACGCCGAACACGATCGCCAGACCGACGTAGACCGCCGACCAGATGGCCGCCTCGCGGAACGACGGCGCGTGCGGCGTGCGCACGTGCGCGAAGAAGTCGAACAGGATCATCCCGACGATCGCGACGCCGGTCGCGATCCAGACCCACAGGTCGACGGACATAGAGCTTTCCTCCGGTACAGACGGCTGAAGATACGGCTGAGTACCGGAGGTCTCTCCCACCCGTAGAACGGGCCGACGTCCCGGGTCGGCGTCGTCGACGACCGTGATGACGGGGGCGTCGTGTCGGGATACTCCCCTCCACTGCGTGCGCAAGCATAGGTCATGGGTCCTACGCGCACCTCGCGGCGCCACCGGTTGGGTGTGTGACGCGGGTCATGCCTGGTCGACGCGATCGCAGAGGGAGGTACCGGGCGCTCGACCACCGGCGGGCGCTGTCGGTGACGATCGACGGCGTCACGACCGTCGTCGCGTCGTCCAGGTCACCGGTCGGGCGAACGCCGTCCGCCGGCCGTGGCACCCGGGTGAACTGTCGCCGGTCCGGTGCCCGCACCCGGCGCACGGCCGCTAGCGTCCGGCTGTCAAGACACGGGCAGCAGCGACGTCGGACCAGCGGGAGGGACCCTCGTGGGAGGTCGGAACAGGCGTCGGCGGCCCGCGTTCCCCATCGAGCCGCGGGCCGGCGGGGAGCACGCGGTTCACGGCCGCGACGCCGTGACGACCGCCGATCTCGTCCGTCTCCTCGACGCCCTGACCCGCCACCGGACCGACCTCCGCCGCACCGTCCTGACCCGGGGGGACGTGGCGGCGCTCCGGCTCGAGAAGAACGGCCGCACCGCCGTCGTCGAGTCGCCCGGTGACTGGTACTTCTCGGTGTGGGTCGACGCCGGGTTCTTCCTGTGGGAACCCGACAAGGAGCCGACCGACACCGAGGTCGTCGCGGCACTCCGGGCGTCCACGGCCGCCGCGATGGCGTACCTGGACCACGGCGGCGTCGTCGAGAGACCCCGCCGGTTCCGACGTCCCGTTCTGCACGTCACCGTGGATGGCGAGCGCGTGACCTTCGACCACGCGCGACGCGAGTCCCACGTGCTCCGCTCCGACACGGGCTGGCAGGTGCGGCTGAAGCACGAACCCCGGGGGCCGGGGCGGGGCGTGTCGGCGACGGCGGAGACGCGCTGTCGCGTGTGCGGCCTCGACGAGGACGACGAGCGCTTCCGCGGCGCGGGATCCGGCCAGTACGTGATCTGCTCGTGCTGCGGGGCCGAGTCGGGCGTCGACGACGTCAGCACCACGGCCGTCCGCCGCTACCGGGACCGATGGATCGCGAGAGGCGCTCCGTGGTTCACCGGGACGGACCGCCCCGAGGGCTGGAGCCTCGACCGCCAGCTCAGCCAGATCGACCCGGCCTGGCGATGACCGACGACGGGCAGGAACGCACGTGAGCAGCATCGAGTTCGCGGCTCGGGACGCAGCCGCGTTCACCACGGACGGGCGTGTCGTCGACCTGGGCGCCCGGTACGCCCTGCTGAACCTCCAGCTCGACCTGCGGGCGCGCCGGCTCCTTCTTGGCGTCTTCGGGGAGACCTCGGTGGCGACGATCGTCTGCACCGGGGTGCACCGGTACTTCTCCCCCGCCAGCACCGAGCCCCACCTGTTCGCGGACGACTCGCAGACCGGCGACACGAGGTTCGACGGGTTCGAGGTGTCCGACGGCACGCACCGCGAAGACCGGGGCAGCCGCGTCCTCCGGCTCGCGACCGACGGCGGCCTGGCCCTCGACACCGTCTGCACCGGTCTCGAGCTCGCCCGCGGCCGGATGCTCAGCGCGACCGGGGCCGACACCTCGACCGTGAGCAGCGCACGTCGCACGCGCCGCACCCCGTGGCTGCACACCGAGGCGGACAGCCTCGACCCGAGCACCGGCCTCGCTCTCGACGTCGTCGAGATCGACCTCGCGAACCGGGTCGTGCGGCTCGTCACGGACTCCGCCGGGAACCGCCGACTGCTGGAGCTGCAGGGCGTCCGGGCCCTGCGCCTCGGCCCACCGGGCGAGGACATGGTCGCGCGCACGGCCTCGGCGACGCCCGCCCGCGGAGAGCCGGTCCTGGAGCTCACCGTCGACCGCGACCGGCTCGCGCCCGACTCGACCCTGCGGCTCCGGACGAGCGGCGGCCTCGACCTCACGATGCAGGCCGCGCTCATGTCGCTCGGGCGTCTGCCGTGACGCGCCCTGTCGCTCGCTCGTCGGATCCCGTCGACCGCCGAGTGCCGCGATGCCGCTGAAGCCCCCACCCGCCGACCCGCACGACCCCCGGCTCGACCCCTTCCGCGGTCGGGCCGGAGTCCTGACCGTGGACGGTGTTCGTGTCGGCGAGGTCCTGCTCCAGCGCACGGTCTACACGCCCAGGGTCGGCGGGCTCCTGTGGTGGAGCCGCTGGGGCGAGCCGGTCGAGACGATCGAGGAGTGGGTGGCGCTCGACGACGGTCGCGATGAGGACGCCTTCGTCCTCGGGCAGAACCTCGACGCGGTGATCGGTCAGTGGGCGTCGGGGACCGTCGAGGCGCTGGGGCAGAAGTTCCGGGTCGAGTGGAGCGTGCGATGATGCTCGACCGCGCCGCGTCGGGGTCGCACCCAAGGGACGATGCGAACCGCCTCGGCATCCGGACGAGAACTCGGCGTCCGGTCCTCCGCGGCTGCGGCGCTCCGATCCGGGCCCTGGTGCCGTGACCGAGCGCGACGCTCCCCGGCTCAGGAAGACGCTCCTCGGCACGATCAGGTCGGAGGAGGGGTGGTCGGTCAGGATCGCAGGCCCGCTCGCCGTCGTGTACACGGACGGACTCGGCGACGTCCGCGTGAGCGCGGAAGCGCGCGGAGGGCGACGGACGGGTTTCGAGCTGTACACCGACTCCCTCGCTCCGCTCCCCCGTGAGCGCGCTGACCTCGTGGTCCGGCGCATCGGCGACGCGTTCGCCTACGCGGGCTGGCACCTGCGCGTCACGTGAGCGCCCCCGCGACGACGGTCGCGAGCTCGTTCCGGCTGTTCCTCAGGTCACGCAGAACTCGTTGCCCTCCGGGTCGGCCATGACCACCCAGGCGCCCTCGCGCGGGTCGTCGACCTCGCGCAGCACCGTCGCGCCGGCCTGGACGAGGGCTGCCGCGTGCTCCTTCGCCGCGGCGAGCTTGGCCGCGCGGTCCTCCCGGTCGACGCCCTGGGCAGCCGAGTAGCGCACGTCGAGGTGCACCCGGTTCTTCACCGTCTTGTCCTCGGGCACGCGCTGGAAGAACACCCGCGGGCCCGCGCCGGCGGGGTCCACGACCGCGTACGCCAGGTCCCGGTCCTCGGGCGGGAAGCCCCAGGCGTCGAGTGCCGCGTCCCACGAGTCGAAGCCCGCCGGCGGCGGCTCCTCGACGTAACCGAGCGCGAACGCCCAGAACGTGCCGAGCGCGCGGGGCGAGCGCGCGTCGATCACCACCTGCACCTCGAGCGCCATGCGTGCCTCCGATCGTCGGTGGGCGCTCCGCTGCGCCCGGTCGGGCACGGGAGTCCTGCGCCGGGGGCCGGGTCAGGCCGTCGCGGCGTGCATCTGCCGCAGCTCCTTCTTCAGCCCGGAGATCTCGTCGCGCAGCCGGGCCGCGAGCTCGAACTGCAGCTCCCCCGCCGCCACGTGCATCTGGTCGGTCAGCTCCTGGATCAGGCCGGCGAGCTCGCCCGCCGCCGCGCCCGCGAGCTTCGTGCGCTCCGTCGGCGGCCCGGCCTTCGAGCCGAGCCCCGGGACCGGCGCCTTGCCGCGGCTGGCCTGCCGGCCCGCGCCGCCGAGCAGCTCCGCCGTGTCCGCGTCCTCGCGCGCGAGGAGGTCGGTGATGTCGCCGATCTTCTTGCGGAGCGGCTGCGGGTCGATGCCGCGCTCGGTGTTGTACGCGATCTGCTTCTCGCGGCGGCGGTCCGTCTCGTCGAGCGCGAGCTGCATCGCGGGCGTGATCTTGTCCGCGTACATGTGGACCTGACCGGACACGTTGCGGGCCGCGCGGCCGATCGTCTGGATCAGCGACTTGCCGGACCGCAGGAAGCCCTCCTTGTCCGCGTCGAGGATCGCGACCAGCGACACCTCGGGCAGGTCCAGGCCCTCGCGGAGCAGGTTGATGCCCACCAGCACGTCGTACTCGCCCATGCGGAGCTCGCGGAGCAGCTCCACGCGGCGGAGCGTGTCCACCTCCGAGTGCAGGTACCGGACCCGGACGCCCTTCTCGAGGAAGTAGTCCGTGAGGTCCTCGGCCATCTTCTTGGTGAGCGTCGTGACGAGCACGCGCTCGTCCTTCTCGACCCGGAGCCGGATCTCCTCCAGCAGGTCGTCGATCTGGCCCTTCGTGGGCTTCACGACCACCTGCGGGTCGACCAGGCCGGTGGGGCGGATGATCTGCTCGACCACGCCGTCGGACATCGCGAGCTCGTAGTCACCGGGCGTCGCCGACAGGTAGACCGTCTGCCCGATCCGCTCGACGAACTCCTCCCAGCGCAGCGGCCGGTTGTCCATCGCGCTCGGCAGCCGGAAACCGAAGTCGACGAGGTTCCGCTTGCGGGACATGTCGCCCTCGAACATCGCGCCGATCTGCGGGACCGTCACGTGCGACTCGTCGATGACGAGCAGGAAGTCCTCGGGGAAGTAGTCGAGCAGCGTGTTCGGCGCCGTCCCCGGCGCGCGGCCGTCGATGTGCCGCGAGTAGTTCTCGATGCCGGAGCACGAGCCGATCTGCCGCATCATCTCGATGTCGTAGGTCGTGCGCATGCGCAGCCGCTGGGCCTCGAGCAGCTTGTTCGCGCGCTCGAGGTCCTTGAGGCGCTCCTCGAGCTCGTGCTCGATGCCGTTGATCGCGCGCTCCATGCGCTCGGGGCCGGCGACGTAGTGGGTCGCCGGGAAGACGTGCACCTGCTTCTCGTTCCGGACGACCTCACCCGTCAGCGGGTGCAGCGTCTGGATCGCCTCGATCTCGTCGCCGAAGAACTCGATGCGGATCGCCAGCTCCTCGTACACCGGGATGATCTCCACGGTGTCGCCGCGCACCCGGAACGTGCCGCGGGTGAACGCCATGTCGTTGCGGGAGTACTGCATCGACACGAACTGGCGCAGCAGCGCGTCCCGGTCCACCTGGTCGCCCACGTCGAGCGTCACCATGCGGTCCACGTACTCCTGCGGCGTGCCCAGGCCGTAGATGCAAGACACCGACGCGACCACGACCACGTCGCGGCGGGTCAGCAGCGAGGACGTCGCCGAGTGCCGCAGCCGCTCCACCTCGTCGTTGATCGACGAGTCCTTCTCGATGTACGTGTCCGTCTGCGCGATGTACGCCTCGGGCTGGTAGTAGTCGTAGTACGAGACGAAGTACTCGACCGCGTTGTTGGGCAGCAGCTCGCGGAACTCGTTGGCGAGCTGCGCGGCGAGGGTCTTGTTAGGCGCCATGACCAGCGTCGGCCGCTGCAGCTTCTCGATGAGCCAGGCCGTCGTCGCCGACTTGCCGGTACCCGTGGCGCCGAGGAGCGTGACGTCCTTCTCCCCCGCCTGGATGCGCTGGGCGAGCTCCGCGATGGCCTGCGGCTGGTCGCCGGAGGGCTGGTACTCGGACACCACCTCGAACGGGGCGACGGTGCGCTGCAGGTCGGTCACGGGACGCATGCGTCAACCGTACGACGCAGGTCTGACACACGCGCTGGGCAGGGGGGTCGGGTTCGCCGAGGGCGTGGCGGCTCGAGGCGGCGGCGCGGCCGGGGCGCGGCGGGGTGAGCGGGGCGCCCGGTGGCGGAGCACCGCGGTCCCGGTGCGCGTGGCGCGGGGCCGGTGGCGCTCGGTGAGCGGGCGCCGAGTCCTCCACAGGCTCGGTGTCGTGCGTCGTCCCCAGGCGGCGGCGTGCGCTGCGGGAGAGCGTCGGCGGCGAGTCGTAGCGTGGCTCACATGCCCGATGACGTGCAGGAACGCAACGCACCCGACCTCGACGGCGGCGACGCTGACGCGGTCGCCGGTGGCGCGGTCCCGGGCGACGGCCTCGGGGAGCGGCTGGACGCGATGCCCGCCGGGGCGGCCCTGCTGGCCGAGCTGGAGGGCCTCGACCTGGGCGCGCTGCCGTCGTACGAGCTGCCCGAGGTCGTCGTCCAGGCCCGGCGGATCGCCGCGCACGCGCACGCCCTCGAGACCGCCGCGGCCGCCACGCTGGCGCGGCACCCCGACCTACGGCACCCCGACCTGGCAGCGGTGTGCCGGTCGCTGCCCGAGGGCACCGCGTTCGTGCACGCCGACATCGCCGCCGCCGACCTGTCCGCGCGGCTCCTGGTCCCGCCGGGCGAGGCCAAGATGCTCATCCGTGAGGGCCGCGCCTACGCCGACGCCCTGGCCGACACCGGTGCCGCCCTGGCCGACGGGCGGATCGAGCCGGCCCAGGCCCGCGCGATCGTGCAGGGCGCCGGCGACGAGCCCGCGCACGTCGCAGCCGCCGTCGAGGCCGAGGTGCTGCCGCGCGTGGCGGGTCGCTCGGTGAAGCAGGTCCGCGCCGACGTCGCCCGGGCGCTGAACCGGGTCGACCCGGAGGGAGTCGCCGACCGGCACCGGGCCGCTCGCGACTGCCGGGTGGTCTCCCGGCCGCGGATCCTGCAGGACGGGATGGCAGGTCTGTGGGCCGTGCTCCCGGCAGCCGAGGCCGTGCGCGTCGACGGCATGCTCGACGCCCTCGCCCGACGGTCCCGCGAGGCAGGGGACGCGCGGACGCTGGACCAGCTCCGGGCGGACGAGCTCGTCGACCGGCTGCTGGGCCGGTCCCAGCACGTCGTGGCACCTGACGGCACCGTGCTGCCGTCCCAGCGCGGCTGGGCCTACGACGACCTGGACGCCTGCGGGGCGCCGGCCCGCGCTGCGGGGGTGGCCGCGCTGACAGGGGTCGCACCGCAGGACGGTGAGGAGCGGGAGGGCGACGCGAGGGAGGGCGAACCGACGGAGACCACCCCGGTGGAGGCCGCCCCGGCCCACCCTGGGCACGCGTGCCCGAGCGGCCCGCGGACCGTCGTTCACGTCACCCTCGCGCTGTCGACGCTCATGGGCGCCGACGACGAGCCCGGCGAGCTCGCCGGGTACGGCCCGATCGACGCCCAGCAGGCCCGGGCGATGGCCCTGGACCTCGGGTCCACCTGGCAACGGATCGTCACCGACCCGCTGTCCGGGACCGTCCTGGACGTCGGACGCACCACCTACCGGCCACCCGCCGCGCTGGCCGACCACGTCCGGCACCGCGACAAGTACTGCACCGCACCCGGCTGCCCCGTGCCCGCCGCACGGTGCGACCTCGACCACACAGTGGAGTACCACCCGCCGGTCGACGGCTCACCGCCCCGACCGCTCGGGTCGACGTGCGCCCACAACCTCGGGCCGCTGTGCCGCACCCACCACCGGCTCAAGACCGCCGGCATCCTGCGCGTGCGCCAACCCACCGCCGGGGAGTTCGTCTGGCGCACCCCCACCGGGCACGCGTTCCGCGTCAGGCCCGGCACCGAGGAGCCGACCATCCACCTGACCGGACGCCCGCATCTGCCAGCACCGCCGCCGTACTAGGAACGACCCGAGCAGCAGCCGCGCCGAGCAGCATGATCGGCGCTGGGCGGCCCCGACGCGCCCGGCGGGCGCCTCCGTAGCCGCCGAGCAGGATCAGGCCTGCGTGCCCGCAGCCAGCCGGACGTCCTCGGTCGTCCGCAGCGCAGCGCGCAGCACGGCCCGCAACCCCTCCGCTGCCGCCTCGACGCCCAGCGACGCCGCGCCCACGGGTACCTGCTCGGGCAGCCTCGGCACGTGCACGAAGCCGCCGCGCGCCCCCGGGGCGTGTCCTGCGGCGAGCTGGTCGGCCAGGGCGTAGGCGATCGTGTTGCAGACGAACGTACCGGCGCTGTTCGAGACCTCGCCCGGGACGCCCGCCTCGCGCAGCGCCGCCAGGCAGGCCTTGACCGGCAGGGTCGAGAAGTACGCCGCGTCGCCACCGGGGACCACGGGCACGTCGACGGGCTCAGCTCCGTCCTCGTCGGCGATGCGGGCGTCCTGGACGTTCACGGCCACGCGCTCCACCGACACGGCCGACCGTCCACCCGCCTCGCCGACGGCGACGACGAGGTCCGGCCGGACGTCGAGCAGGAGCTCCGCCAGGCGCCGCGGGGCGCGCGCGAAGGAGACGGGCAGGAGGGCCGTGACGAGGGCAGCACCCTCGGCGGTCTGGTCCCACGACTCCGCGACCTCGCGCACAGCGGCCCAGGAGGCGTTGACCTCCTGCTCCTCGAACGGCTCGAAGCCGGTGAGCAGCACGGTCGGCACCGCCCCGCCGCCCGCGCCCCGGTTCGCTCCCGCCAGGCAATCCGGCATCGTCCCGTCGTCGGTCTGCTCGGCGCCTCGGGTCACGGGGCGTCCACCTCCTGCTCGTCGTGCCGCTCGGCGGCGAGTCGGTCCCACAGCTCGTCGACCTGCTGCTGCAGGTCCGCGGGAGCGCCGGAGCCGTCGAGGACGACGTCGGCGACGGCGAGGCGCTCGTCGTCCGTGGCCTGGGCGGCGATGCGCCGCTCGGCCTCGTCCCGCTCGAGACCGCGGGTCCGGACGAGTCGCTCGACGCGCAGGACGGCCGGGGTGTGCACGAGGACGACCAGGTGGAACGCGTCGGCGCGCCCGGTCTCGACGAGCAGCGGCACGTCGTGCACGACGACGGCGCCGGGATCGGCGGTCGCCGCGGCGGCCTCCCGCTCGGCGGCGAGCCGGCGCACGACGGGGTGCACGATGCCGTTGAGGCGTTCGCGCGCGTCGGCGTCGGCGAAGACCACCGCGCCGAGCGCGGGCCGGTCGAGGGTGCCGTCGGACAGGAGGACCCCGTCGCCGAAGGCCTCGACGACCGCAGCCAACCCGGCGGATCCCGGCGCGACGGCGTCCCGCGACAGCTGGTCGTAGTCGATGAGGACGGCGCCCCGCGCGGCGAGGCGCTCGGCCGCGACCGACTTGCCGGCCGCGATCCCCCCGGTCAGTCCGATGCGCTGCATCGCCCCATCGTGCCGTGCCGGGGCGCAGGACCGCACCTCACCGCCCGCGCGCGGCCCCTCGCCGGCGGAGCTCCCGGGTGTGGTCCACGAGGATCCAGCCCGCCGCGACGACCTGGAGGCACGCGATGAACAGGGCCAGGGTCCTCCCGTCCTGCGCGGCGAGGACGGCCAGCACCACCCCGCAGGCGGCGAGGGTCGCCGCGGCCGCGAGGGAGGTCCGGAGTCGGCTGGTCGAGGCGTCGGCGCTCCGCATGCCCCGACCCTGCCAGACCCGCCCGCCCCGCCGCAGGCCTTCGGCGGACGGGGTCAGCCGCGGGTCATCGAACGGTGTGCCCCGTGGCGCGCAGGTGGTCCTTGACCTGCCCGACGGTGAGCTGCCCGAAGTGGAACACGCTGGCCGCGAGGACGGCGTCGGCGCCCGCGTCGGCGGCGGCGGCGAAGTGCTCGACCGTGCCGGCGCCGCCGGAGGCGATGAGCGGGATGCGCACCTCGCGCCGGACGTCGCGCAGCATCTCGAGGTCGAAGCCGGCCTCGGTGCCGTCGGCGTCCATGGAGTTGAGCAGGATCTCCCCCGCGCCGAGGTCGGCGGCCCGCACGGCCCACGCGACGGCGTCGATGCCGGTGCCCTGCCGCCCGCCGTGGGTGGTGACCTCGTAGCCGGAGTCGGTGCGGGTGTCCCCGGTGACGCGCCGGGCGTCGACGGAGAGGGTGAGGACCTGGCTGCCGAACCGGTGGGCGATCTCGGCGATGAGCTCGGGCCGGGCGATGGCGGCGGTGTTGACACCGACCTTGTCGGCGCCGGCGCGCAGGAGCCGGTCGACGTCGTCGGCGGACCGGACGCCGCCGCCGACGGTGAGGGGGACGAAGACCTCCTCGGCGGTGCGGCGGACGACGTCGTAGGTGGTCTCGCGGTCGCCGGAGGAGGCGGAGACGTCGAGGAAGGTGACCTCGTCGGCGCCCTCGGCGTCGTAGCGGCGCGCGAGCTCGACGGGGTCGCCGGCGTCACGCAGGTTGGCGAAGTTGACGCCCTTGACCACGCGGCCGGCGTCGACGTCGAGGCACGGGATCACCCGCAGGGCGACGGACACGGTCACTCCCCTTCCGGCGCGTCGGTCGCGCCCGGGTCGCCGCCGTCGGCCGCGGGGGTGCGGGTGGCGAGCAGGTCGATGACGAAGACGATGGTCTGCCCCTGGAGCTCTTCGCTCTGGGTGGCGCCGAGGGCGTAGGACGGCGGGACGACGACCATGACCTGGCTGCCGACGGTCTGCTCGACGAGGGCCTCGGACCAGGCGGGGACGTCGTCGAGCGGGAAGGTGTTGGGGCTGCCGTTGGTCCAGGTGGAGTCGAAGGCCTCGCCGGTGGACCAGACGAAGCCGGTGTACTGGACGGTGATGACGTCGCCCTCGGCGACCTGGGCGCCGGTGCCCCTCAGGAGCGGCTGGACGACGAGGTCGGCGGGCGGCTCGGTGCCGGTGGGCGCGAGGGACGGGGCGCCGTCGTCGTCGAGGGTGACGGCGGGCATGCCCTCGCGCGGGGCGACGGGCTCGCCGGCGGCGCGGATGGGCAGGACGTCGAGCACGGTGACGGTCGGGTAGGACGACGCGCTGGCGTCGGAGGCGGGGCTCAGCTGGAGCAGGCGCGCGCCGACCTTCTGGCCGGAGAGGGTGGCGTACAGGTCCTTGCCGAGGTCCTCCTCGGTGAGGAGCCGCGGGGTGGGGCTGGAGCTGTAGGACTCCTTGACGAGGGAGGCGTCGGCGGCGTCCTCGAGCCAGAAGTCGAGCAGGACGGGTCGTCCCTCGACGAGGTCGGGCCCGGTGCCGGGCCAGACGACCTCGTGGCTGGGCTCGGTGATGCTGAGCGGGGTGCGGTAGGTGACGGTGGGTGCGGTGCCGGCGTCGCCGGTGACGACGACCTCCGGCGGTTCCGGTTCCTGCGCGGAGCAGGCCGCGAGCAGCAGCATCGCCGCGGCGGCGCAGGCGGCCACGAGTCGTCGCACGTCGTTCCTTCCGAGGGTCCTGCAAGGTGCGCGCCCACTGTACGGGTCCCGGCACCCCCCTCCGGACGCCCCCTCGGTCGGGTCCGGTGAAGACCCGGCGGGGCCGCGGTCACATGGACTCGATGAGCCGCTCCACCCGGTCGTCGACGTTGCGGAAGGGGTCCTTGCACAGGACGGTGCGCTGGGCCTGGTCGTTGAGCTTGAGGTGCACCCAGTCGACGGTGTAGTCGCGCCGGGCCTCCTGGGCGGCCTGGACGAACTCGCCGCGGAGCTTGGCGCGGGTGGTCTGCGGGGGCACGGAGGTGGCCTCGAAGACCTCGACGTCGGTGGTGACGCGCTCGACGAGCCCGCGCTGGGCGAGCAGGTTGTACAGGCCCTCGGTGCGGGAGATGTCGTGGTACGCGAGGTCCATGCGGGCGACCCGGACGTCGGACAGGTCGAGGCCGTGCTTGGCGCGGTACCGCTCGATGAGCCGGTACTTGATGACCCAGTCGAGCTCGCGCTCGACGAGGGACAGGTCCCCGGTGCGCAGGGCGCGCAGGCCGCGCTCCCAGAGCTCGAGCACCTGCTTGACCTCGGGGGTGGGGTCGGTCTCGGCGGCGACCCAGTCCTGGACGCGGCCGAGGTACTCCTCCTGGAGGTCGACGGCGGTGACGGTACGCCCGCTCACGAGGGTGACGGGGTGCGTGCCGGTGACGTCGTGGCTGATCTCGCGGATGGCCCGGATGGGGTTCTCGAGGGTGAGGTCCCGCATGGGCAGGCCGGCCTCGACGAGCCGCAGGACGAGGTCGGTGGAGCCGACCTTGAGCATGGTCGTCGTCTCGGACATGGACGAGTCGCCGACGATGACGTGCAGCCGGCGGTAGTGCTCGGCGTCGGCGTGCGGCTCGTCGCGGGTGTTGATGATGGGCCGGGACCGGGTGGTGGCCGAGGAGACGGACTCCCAGATGTGGTCGGCGCGCTGGGACAGGCAGAAGACGGCGCCGCGCGGGGTGGCGAGGACCTTGCCGGCGCCGGTGAGGATCTGCCGGGTGATGAGGAAGGGCACCAGCACGTCGGACAGCCGGGAGAAGTCGCCCTGCCGGCGGACGAGGTAGTTCTCGTGGCAGCCGTAGGAGTTGCCGGCGGAGTCGGTGTTGTTCTTGAACAGGTGGATCCGCCCGGAGAGGCCCTCGTGCTCGAGCCGCTGCTGGGCGTCGGCGACGAGCCCCTCGAGGATCCGCTCCCCCGCCCGGTCGTGGGTGACGAGCTGCCGCCAGTCGTCGCACTCGGCGGTGGCGTACTCGGGGTGCGAGCCGACGTCGAGGTAGAGCCGCGAGCCGTTGCGCAGGAAGACGTTGGACGAGCGCCCCCACGCGACGACCTTGCGGAACAGGTACCGGGCGACCTCGTCGGCGGACAGCCCGCGCCCGTCCTCCGCGGCGCAGGTGACGCCGTACTCGGTCTCCAGGCCGAAGATGCGTCGGTCCATGGGCTGGCTCCTCAGGGCAGGTCGGGTGCTGCGGCCGAGTCCAGCAGGTCCTCGAGGACCACGCCGGACAGGCGCCGGAACGCGCGGCGCGGGCGCGTGCGGTCGAGGACCGCGACCTCGAGCTGGGCGGCGGGGATGACGCGGCGGTCGTCCTCGTCGGCCCCGGCGGCGGGCGCGCCGAGCACCCGGACGGCGAGCTGGAGCACGGCGGCGAGGGGCATGCCGGGCGTCCAGGCCCCGGCGACCTCCTCGCGCAGCCGCTCGGCCTGGCCGCCCATGACGACGAAGCCGCGCTCGTCGGCGACGGAGCCATCGTAGGACAGCCGGTAGATCTGGTCGCTGGCGGCGTCGGGGCCGACCTCGGCGACGACGATCTCGACCTCGAGGGGCTTGGACTCGGTGGTGAAGACGGTGCCGAGGGTCTGCGCGTAGGCGTTGGCGAGGCCGCGGGCGTTGACGTCGCGCCGGTCGTAGGAGTAGCCGCGCAGGTCGGCGTACCGGACGCCGGCGACGCGCAGGTTCTCGAACTCGTTGTACTTGCCGACGGCGGCGAACGCGATGCGGTCGTAGATCTCGGAGATCTTGTGCAGCGCGCGGGACGGGTTCTCGGTCGCGAAGGCGATGCCGTCCTCGTAGGCCAGGACGACGACGGAGCGGCCGCGCGCGATGCCTTTGCGCGCGTAGTCGGCCCGGTCCTTCATCAGCTGCTCGGGCGAGACGTAGAACGGCATGCTCATCGGTCGGCCTCCTCCTGCGCGCGGGCGCGGGCGTGCTGCTCGGCGCGGTCGGCCAGGACGCGGGCCACCACCTCGCCGAGGTCGTCCTGCGGCACCCGGAGGTAGCCGGCGGCGGTGACGGTGGCGACGACGGGCCAGATCCGCCGGGACGTGTCGGGACCGCCGGTGGCGGAGTCGTCGTCGGCGGCGTCGACGAGGGCCTCGACGGCGACGCGCACGGCCTCGTCGGCGTCGAGCCCGGGCCGCCAGAGCTTCTTGAGGGAGCCGCGGGCGAACACGGAGCCGGAGCCGACGCTGTGGTGCTGGTGCTCCTCGTACCGGCCGCCGGTGACGTCGTAGGAGAAGATCCGGCCGGAGCCCCGGTCGAGGTCGAAGCCGGCGAACAGCGGGACGACGGCGAGGCCCTGCAGGGCGAGGCCGAGGTTGCCGCGGATCATGGTGGCGAGCCGGTTGGCCCTGCCGTCGAGGGAGAGCAGGGTGCCCTCGATCTTCTCGTAGTGCTCGAGCTCGAGCTGGAACAGCCGGACGAGCTCGACGGCGAGCCCCGCGGTGCCGGCGATGCCGACGGCGGAGTAGTCGTCGGCCGGGAACACCTTCTCGATGTCCCGGGAGGCGATCTGGGAGCCCATGGTGGCGCGCCGGTCGCCGGCCATGACGACGCCGCCCGCGAAGGACAGCGCGACGATGGTGGTCGCGTGCGGGGCGCTCGTGCCGGGGCTCACGTCACCGACGGGCAGGGGGGTGCGCCGCCCGGGCAGCAGGTCCGGGGCGTGCTGGGCGAGGAAGTCGACGAAGGACGACGACCCGGGGGTGGTGAACGCCCCGGGCAGCCGCCCCGCCGGGATCAGCGGGTCCGTCGGCACGCGTCACTGCCCGCCCTTCTGCACGAACCCGCGCACGAACTGCTCGGCGTTGGTCTCGAGGACGTCGTCGATCTCCTCGAGGAGGGCGTCGACCTCGGCGTCGCGCTGCTGCGCGGCGGCGGTCACCTGCTCGACGTCCGGCCCGTCGACCGGCTCGTCGTCCTCGCGACGGTCCCGAGCGCGCTCCTGACCAGCCATGTGCACCTCCGGCGGTAGTCGGGCACGGGCCGCGCGCGCTGGGCGTGCGACCCGCAGTGCCACCACCCTAGGCCCTGGTCGGCGCGCATTCCCCTGGGGGCCGGGCGCGGCGCGGCGCGGGGCCCCGTGGCAGGTCAGGACCCGAGGGCCGCCAGGAGGCTCGCGACGTCCGGGGAGGTCTCGAGCAGGGTCTCGACGTGGGCCCGCGTGCCGCGCAGCGGGTCGCGCATGGGCACGCGCTGGAGGGTGGGCGCGCCGGGGACGTCGAAGACGACGGAGTCCCAGCTGGCCGCGGAGACGTGGGCGCCGAACCGGGCGATGGTCCGGCCGCGGAAGTACGCGCGGGTGTCCTCGGGCGGGGCGGTGACGGCGGCGCGCACGTCCTCGTCGGGGACGAGCCGCTCGACGGCGCCCGCCTGGACGAGCCGGTGGTAGAGGCCGCGCTCGGGGCGGACGTCGGACCACTGGAGGTCGACGGCGGCCAGCCGCGGGTGGTCCCAGTCGAGGTGGTCGCGGCGGCGCAGGCCCTCGAGGAGCCGCATCTTGGCGAGCCACTCGACCTCGCGGGCGCAGGAGGCCGGGTCGGTGGCGAGCCGGTCGAGCAGGGATCCCCACCGGGCGAGGACGTCGGCGGTCTGCGCATCGGGGCCGTCGCCGCCGACGGAGGTGCGACCGAGGGCGGTCCGCACGGCGGCCAGGTACTCCTGCTGGACCTCGATCGCCGTGAGCAGCCGGCCGTCGGCGAGGTGCAGCCTCCGGGTGAGGGTGAGGTCGTGGCTGACGGCGTGGACGGAGCCCACCGGGTCGGCCAGGGCGAGGCGGTCGAGCGTGCGGCCGAGGTCGGCGGCGGAGCCGTCGGCGATGCGCTCGATGAGCCACAGGACGAGGGAGGTGGTGCCGAGCTTGAGGTAGGTCGGGACCTCGAGCTGGTTGGCGTCGCCGATGATGACGTGCAGCCGCCGCCACTTGTCGGGGTCGGCGTGCGGCTCGTCGCGGGTGTTGACGATGGGGCGGCGGAGGGTCGTCTCGAGGCCGACCTCCGCCTCCATGTAGTCGGCGCGCTGGGAGAGCTGGAAGCCGGCCTCCTCGCCGCGCTGGCCGATCCCGACGCGCCCGGCGCCGGTGAACACCTGGCGGGTGACGAGGAACGGCGTGAGCCGCGCGGCCAGGTCGACGAAGGGCACGGACCGCTCGACGAGGAAGTTCTCGTGGGTGCCGTAGGTGGCGCCCTTGCCGTCGACGTTGTTCTTGTACAGCGCGACGTCCGGCAGGGCCGGGGTGGACGCGAGGGCGCGGACGGAGGCCAGCATGACGAGCTCCCCCGCGCGGTCCCACCGGACGGCGTCCAGGGGGTTGGTGACCTCGGGCGAGGAGTACTCGGGGTGCGCGTGGTCGACGTACAGCCGGGCGCCGTTGGTGAGGATGACGTTGGCCGCGCCGGGGTCCTCGTACTCCTCGACGAGGGACCGGGCGACCGCCTGCGGGCCGTCGGCCGGGCCGTCCGGTGCGGGGCCGTCGCCGGACGGGGCCGGGCGGTCCGGGTCGTCGGTGAGCAGGGACGGGTGCGCCGCGGCGCGCTGCAGGTGGAAGCCGCGGGCGTCCTGCAGGGGGTCCTCGTCGTCGTAGTCCCAGCGGGCCTTGGCGCGGCCTCCCTGGCGGGCCGCGGCGTGCACGGCGACGACGTGGCTGGACAGGAGCATCGGGTTGGCGGTCGGGCGGCCGGGCTGCAGCACGCCGTACTCGGTCTCGATCCCCATCACGCGGCGCACGGTCACGCGGCCCACCCTATGTCGGGGCGTGTGGTCGGCGACCCCGCGCGCGAGTGGATCCCTTCGCACCGCCACGCCCGGGCGTGTGCGTGCGAAGGGATCCACTCGCGGCTGGGTCGGGTCAGCCGTTGCCACCCGGCCGGCCACCGCCCTGGCCGCCGGCGCCCTGGCCGCCGCCCGGCATGCCGCCGCCCATCCCGGCCGTGTGCTCGCCCGCGGTGACGGTGAGCACCTCGGTCGCGCCCGAGGCGTCGCCCGACGCGGTGTAGCCCTCGACCGCGTCCCCGGACGCGGTGGCCCCCGAGACGACGGTGTACTGCTCCCCCGCCGTGAGGCCCGCGGCCGAGATCACGAGCGAGGCGATGTCCTTCGTCGGGGTGAAGGTCGCGACGACGGTGCCGTCGGCGTCGACCACGGCGAGGGTGGTGCCCGCGGCCTGCGCGCTGTCGAAGGTCGCGGACACCCAGCCCTGCCCGTCGGTGCCGGGGGCCATGGCCATGCCGGAGGAGCCCGCGGCGACGAGGGTGCCGCCGGTGACGGACGGGGTGCTGTCGGCGTCGATCGCGCCGTTGCCGTCGTTCGTCGGCCCGTGCACGACGACGGTGCCGCCGGACACGGTGAGCGTGCCGTTGGCGTCGAGGCCGTCGCCGCCCGCGTCGACGGCGACCGTGCCACCGGTGATGGTGAGGCTGGCGGTGCCGGACGACTCGCCCCCGGGTCCGGCCCAGTCGCCCTGGGCGTCCTCGGTGCTGCCCGAGGCGCTGCTGGCGGCGTTGACGCCGTCGTCCGAGGCCACGACGGTGATGTCCCCACCGGCGAGGGTGATCGCCTCGGCCTCGAGGCCCTCGGAGGAGGTCAGCACGTCGAGCGCGCCGCCGGTGACGTCGAGGGCCGCGTCGGCGTGCACGCCGTCGTCCCCGCTGGACAGGGTCAGGTCGCCGTCGGTGATCGACACGATGCCGTTCGAGTGCACGGCGTCGTCCGACGAGTCGACGGTGAGCGTGCCCCCGCCGACGACGACGCTCGCGGAGCCCTTGACGCCCTTGGTCGAGGTCGCGTCGGTCGGCTCGGTGCCGCTGCCGCCGCCCGCGGTCACGTCGAGGGTGCCACCGGTGACGACGACGTCGGTCTGCGCGTCCACGCCGTCGCCGTCGGCCGCGACGGTCAGGTCGCCGCCGGAGACGACGACGAAGCCCTCGGTCGCGTCGCTGTCGTCGTCCGCCTTCAGGCCGTCGCCCCCCGCGGCGACGTCGAGGGTGCCGCCGGAGACGACGAGGTAGTCCTTGCCGCGGATGCCGTCGTCCACGGCGTCGACGGTGATCTGCCCGGACTCGATCACCAGGCCGTCCTTCGACGTGATCCCGTCGTTCGCGTTGCCGGTGACGGTGAGCGCGCCGTCGCCGGTGATCGTGAGGTCGGCGGTGCTGAACAGGGCGGCGTTCGGCGCGTCCTCGGCGTCCGCGTCGGCGTACGCGGCGGCGTCGGTGAGGGCGTTGACCGAGCCGTCGGCGAGCTCGACCACCGCCGACCCCGCGCTGCTGACCACGAGGGCGGCGCCGGTCGACGAGGTGATGTCGGCGCCGTCGAGCACCAGGTGCACGACCGCGTCGCCGGCGTCGACGACGACCTGGCCGTCGTCCAGGGTGCCGGTGATCGTGTAGGTCCCACCGGCGGTGATCGTGACGACGGAGCCGTCGACGGTGACGCCGTCGGAGTCCGACGTGGCGGTGTCGCCGTCGAGGGTGATCGTGCCGGTCGCGGCGCCCGCGTCGGCGACGTCGTGCACGTCGGCGTTCGCGGCGAGCACCTCCTCGGCGGTGGCGCCGGCGGCGACGTCGGTGACGGTGGTGCTCGTCGAGCCGTCGGCGGAGGTGCCGGACGACCCGGAGCTGGTGTCGGCGAGGGCGTCGGTGGTGCAGCCGGCGAGGAGGAGGGACAGCAGGACGGCGGGGACGGCGATGACGCGGCGGGGTCGGCGCACGGTGGGCTCCTTCGTGGGGGTCGGGGTGGCGCGGCGGGGGTCGTGGGTCGCGCGGGGTGGGTGCCGGGGGTCGGCGCGGGGGTCAGGCGGCGAGCGAGCGGCGCAGGGTGCGCCGCCACGGCCGGCCGCCGAGGGCGGGGTCGAGGACGACCAGCCCGGTGGCGTACTTGGAGATGCGGCTCGGCCGGTGGCCGAGGGACCACAGGGCGCGGTCCGCGGCGGACGCGCCGCCGACGCTCTTGGTCTCGACGACGGCGTGCCCGGGGACGGCCGCGGCGGAGCGCGCGCCGAGCCACTCGAGCCCGGTGTCGACGGTGAGCCGCGCGCCGTCCGGGAGGTGCAGGGTGCGGCGGCGGTACTGGGTGGTGAGCGTCGGCGCGAGCAGGGGCTCGTCCCCGGACCGCGGGTCCGGGAGGGCGACGCCGTGGGCCGCCAGGGTGTCGACGACGAACCCGAGCGCGTCGCCCACCTCGTCCCGGGCGCGGACGTCGTGCTCCCGCCGGTCCTTGACGGTGGTGCCGCGCGGGCCGCGGGTCTTCACCTCCAGCCAGCAGCCGCCGGTGTCGGTGTAGGTGCGGGTCCGGACCTTGTACCGGCGACGTCGGCGGCCCGCGGCGAGGTGGAACGCGTCGAGGTCCGGGGTGTCGAAGTACACGGACTCGTACCCGAAGGCGTCCCGGCCGTCGATGACCAGGCGGCGGGTGCCGTCCGGGAGGGCCGCGACCAGGTCGGGCAGGGCCTCGAGCGGGAGGACGTACTTGCGGTCGACCCGGGTCTGCAGCGCGGCCGTGGCCTGGAGCTCGTCGAGGCCGACGGCGGGCAGGTGCGCGAGGCCGGCGAGGTGCGGCGCGGCGGGGCCGGCGGCGGTCACCGGGCGATCCCGGACACGGTCGGGGCGGACTCCGCCGCCGGCGCGGGCGCGGCGGCGCGGCCCGCCCCGGCCTG